>NZ_AMRI01000009.1 GCF_000299915.1 Gallaecimonas xiamenensis 3-C-1 | reverse complement strand
TTGACGAAATGCCACAGTCACTTGTTAAGCCTTTGGCTCGAAATAAAGCTCATACCTTTCTAATTGCTCCAGTTTGAAAAATTCTTGGTCTTCAAGATCTTCTACGGCATCAGGGTCTTCCTTACCTGAATTTAGAGATCTTATGGTTAGTTTATAAACCCCAGCCCCAATATTAAACTCTGGCTCATCATCACGACCATAAGCTGGTGATGACAATTTTACCTTGCCAGAATTGATAGTAATTTCAGTGATAGCATCATGCCCGCCTTCAGGCAGTGCTTCACTAGGAGCACCTTTGTAGATAGTCACAGCATGATCATTGTAATCACCGATAGTAACAACATGGATGCTGTTCTTACCCTGAAGGTATCCTTTTTTAAGCACTTCATCAGACCACTCTTCATCTACCGCATAAGGGTCGACATCACTGTCAAAGACATAAAACTGATAGTGATCTGCAAATATTCTGTGTTGTCCGATCATGACTTCTCTTGAGGATTAACGTTGGAAATCAGCCGCCCCGGTACGGGGTCGGCTGCATTGACTTGTTAGATGCGCAACTCTACGAAAATAGTTTATCTGTTGATTGCATCAATTACATTAAGTAGGTCGGCTGCAATACGATTTTCATGACTATTGCCTTGAAAGTTTACAGTTCCGGTATTGAAAATATTCATAATCAGGCCGCAGGGGAAATCTATTTTTGTTTGGAGGTGTGTTGGATTTGAGAACCCAGCTTGTGGGTGCTTCTGCTTTACAAAAGTGATCAACATTTCGGGATTGTTGCACTTAATAGTCATTGCTAATACTCCTTTTGGTTGTGAAATTAGAAAGATACTTGTACCGGTAAAATTTTGCGCTCTAACGCTGTGTTTAGGGGCTGCCGCGTCGTGTGCGGCAGTCCCTGAGGAGCTCAGCGACGAACTCGCTACAACACCTTGTTATAAAACGCCTTAACGATTCTTAATGATTCTATTCGAATACAAGTCCGCAACCGGAAAGATCATCGTGTAATCATCCCAATTGAGGTTGCCGTCCTCGATTTTGAATTTAAGGAACGTTTCAATATTTTTGTAGGGTTCATAGTCGGGATGCCCCACACTGAAAATGAAAGGCGCAAAATCAACTGTTTCTTTATGACCATCACTGAATACAATCTCAAGAATATGACCAGTTAGGTGCTTTACATCAACCACGGATAGTTCGGACATTTTTAACCTTTTTGGTGATAATCTGAGGGCTAATATGTTTCTTCTTAACGAAGTAATCCACCCATTTGTTAACGATGTCATCAGCGTAGAAATTTACGAACTCTTCAAATTCCTTACGCTTACTTGAATCCAGCCCTGCTCCCTTATCCTTTATGACGATCTTTTGAATTCGACCATTTAGCATGTGAATCTCGGCTTTTGACTCTTTGCCTTGATATTTTGCATGGATGTGAATAGGCTCATGCTCATTGCTGTAGAAGAACAGTATCAGTCCAAGATACTCGTAGATTTTTGGCATAAATATCTCCTTATCTCCGTTGCCAAGTTAAGTTTTATAACGCCCTGTTAAAAGGATAAATATAGTCGGCTAAAATTAGCGACGAAGGAGCAATAAACTACCTGGATTTTGTCCTTTTTTAACAGCTTGTTATATTTTAAATTTCACCGTTTCTTCTCGGTATACCTTTACTGTTTTACCGTTTAAAAGTGCAGGTTTATAAACCCATTTACCAAAAGCCCTTTTGGCTTCTGTTTCAAATACACCTTTTGGTTGAGAATCAATAACTTTAATTTCTGTTACTTTGCCATTTTCAGTTATAACGGCTGACATTTTTACCCAACCTTCTACTTTTTCTTCAAGTGCTTCTTTAGGGTAAATGGGAGAGATATGAATGATCCACTTCGAGGGAGCATCTACTTGCTCAAGTTGATACACATTTGGATCAGTATTTTTAACTGCCTGACTAGAGGCACAGCTAATTAAAGTAAAACAGAGTAGTATAGTTAGAAATTTACGCACGAATCATCCTTAAAATACAACGATTAAGCTAACGGGCGGACAAAAGCGCAGCTTTTGGACGTCCAGCGAACGAAGTGAGCGGCAGTTGAGCGCATTGTTAGCCGCACTGACGCACAGTTAAAATTTGTTGATAGTTGCTTTCCTCAATGAGGAAAGGATATCTGCTTTCGTTGAGTAGCTGCTGGAGTCTAGGTAGATAGTTGGCCTCTTCGTATGCAATTTGGCATGACGCAGAGTCAAAGAAATATCTTAATTTTTCCTTAACAGCAGTAGCTAGATCTGGGGTGGCCCTGAAAAAAATAGTAACTATATCAAGCTGGTCTGTTAGGCCTCTGTACATGTCGATTGCAAAGAGGTTGTCTGGCGAGCATCTGCTTACAAATAAATATATGTCGCCTTGGCCTACTTTAATTTTATTGAAATACTCGTTGTGCAGCAGCTTTACATCTACCTCTAGACCTAGAAGCTCAACTGCTGACTGGATTTCTTTGTTGGCCTCAAAATCATCATCGCGATTCCCATGCCAGTTCACTAGGTCGCTCATGGACACTGCTAGATAAAATTGATGTGCTTCGATAATTTTCATTGGTGTGGCTAACGTTTGGTTAAGGGGCCGGCTTTAGCCGGTCCCGCAGTGAGCGAAGCGAGCAACTTGAACCATTTGTTAGGTGCTCTCTGCGTTAAAAGGAACTTGCTGAGGGCCGGCATTCAAAACTTCTTCAGGTATAAGCTCATATAGAAATTCGCGAGATATGGCTGAATATGATTTGAGAATATGCGTCATGTGTTTTAGGTAAAGCATGGCGGTAGTTTGATAAGCGATACCCGCAGGTTGTGCTGGATGATTGCTTATATGTGATAGAGCACGGCTTATGAAAAGAGGTATAATTTCATAATTTTTACTGAGGTACAGGCCGATAATGTTATTGATGCAGCAAACGAGAGGGTACAGGTTTGCTGACATTCGATAGGCCTGCTCAGGGATGATATCCGGGCTGTTCAAGAGTACGTGAAACTGCTTAAGTCTCGCGCGCTCCTCTTTCGCGCCTGCTATGGACAGGTCTAAATCCATGTGTGATTTCACCTAACGCCCACGTTCAGGCGCGTTTGAGGCGATGCCTGCTTTTGCGGCAGCAAAAGTGGGCAGCGGGTCAAGCGTCGCCTGCAACGTGTTGTTAGCGGGCAGCGCTCTCGGCATAAAAGTCTTTCAAATCAAGGATTGACCGGCGTATGGAGCGAAAATCAGTTTGAGGAACCTCCACGAATCTTGCCCCATCCTCGGTATCGATTTCGAACAACCCCTTAGGGGCTCGAGCGGTGTTCACAAGATCTACATAGCAGCCATAATCTAGAGCGAATACGTTAAATCGAATACCAGGAACATCCTGTGCGGACACCCCTTGCTTAATTATGTGCAGAACCCGCGAGTCATACAGAAAGTCGATCACCTCATCTTGAGCATCGGTAGGCAATAGAAATGCCTTGGCTGATCTATGACCAATGACTTTATCAATTATCCAACTTAGCAACTCTTGCGCCCCAGGCTTAGATGAAACGGCGTGTTGTTTCGCTCGCGTGTACCAAATTCGTCCCGCAACCCGAACGTCTGGGACAGAAATTTGATTGTTACCCGCCTTTTGGGCAGCCACCCCGAGAATGTTGATAGCATCTCGCGGGACACCCTCCGCAGATCGCACAAATTCTTCGAAAGCATTCTTCTGCGTAAATATTTCATTTACGAGACCTGAAGAGGTCGACGAAAACACACCCTGGCTATCGCCGCCATCAATCGCTTTGAGGTGCTTAAATAGCAGCTCTCGGAAAAAATCTTTGGCTAAGGTTTGATTGTTCTCAAACACAAGAAATTCATCTAAATGAACGCTTGCAGCCGCATCTGCACCTATTTCTATTCCAATGTATGAAAGCTCACTGTCAGGGACCCGAAAGCGGCATCGCTGCTCAATTGCTGCAATCTTGACCGAAATTCCGCCAATCGGTAGGACAGTGCGCCGAAGCAAATCAGCGAGGAACGGCTGAAGATCAAGTGGAATTTCACTCCACTCGTCCAAGATCAACCAGAGTCGATTTTTGGGCAACTTTTCAACAACACGTCTGAGTTGGGTTCCAACCGCACCAAAATGAACGCGCAAGCGCTCTTCACCCTCCCGAGTAGCTTTACGTTGGCCTGCAATTTCTCGAGATGCATCTGTAGATGTCCCGGCCCTAATGCTTAGGCTGTCGGCTGACGCGCCAGCCTCAATGGATCTAGTAGAATTTTCCCTAGTCGTTATGCCAGACGATTCCTCTACCACCACCTTGCCTTTGACCGTCACCTCGGTCGCTGCATCCACAAATCCATCAAGCAGCGGGCCTAGGACCGACAAATCGAATTCTTCCGTTTGATCCAAGATAATCGTGAGCAATTGATCATGCACCGTGCAGAGCGTGTCGACCAAAAGGCGTGTTGCACGTTCAGATACTGTAAGACTTGAGTCAGAAAAGATTCCACCAGTGGAGCCAATGGTTCGCATATCAATCTGAATAGCGGTCTCTCCTGCAGCCGCTCGTTCATTCGCCAGATATGAGAGAACGTGGGTTTTGCCCGTACCTCGACGCCCAAAGAGAATCTGGCTGTCCTGATTCGATAGCAATGTGAGCAACGGACCTACATCAACAAACGAATCGATCAGGTGTTGCTTGTCATAGGTTTCAGCGCGCTTCGCGAGCTTTAGGATCGCAGTGTTGATTGTTCTCATGGTCTACTCCTATTTTTCCCTGCCCGCTAACGTCGTGGTAAGGGGCAACCGAAACGCAGTGTAGGTTGTCCCGCGCAGGCCGCGCTTTTTGCGGCCGGAGTGTACTTGACCACCTTGTTATGCATTTTCTTCCTCAAGGTCAGCCAACTCTTCTTCAGTGACCCAATCGGCTGTTTCAGGTATCACTTCTTGAGCCAACCATGCAAATATATCTTGGTATATAACCTTAGCGGGAAAACCTTCCACCTCTCGTTTACCCGCCCAAGTTAAATGTACGGAGACTACTTCTTTTTGTATTTTTCCTTTCTCAACTTTAAAGCCGGCAACATCATCACAATCTTGCCTCCTAGCGAAAGGATAAAAATCCTCTCCTGTCTCCTTTTGATACTCCACTCTCAATCCCTCTTGACCGGGATTATCAATAAACCACCATGGAAGTAATCCATTGAATCGATGGGCCTTTAGCCAGCGATATTCTATTGGTAATTCCATAGGTTCAGTTCCTGATTGATGCATAACAATAGTTATGAAGCCGGCTCGTTTTCACTCATCAGATCACTTGGAAGTGTGATGTTAACCATCTGATTTCCCAAGCAATGTCTGCGACCCTCTCAATAGCCCTGCGTGAAAACGAGCCGGCTTCTTTTGCTGGTTGGACCGGCTTCTTATCTTGAAGTCGGACCTCATTATTAACTCATATTAATCAATACGTTGTAGACAACCTATTGGAATATATGAGTCAAGGGTTCGTAATGAAGGTGCCAAAATCGCCAAGGCAGACTAGATATACTGTATATAAACACAGTTCTGGTGATTCCGATGAGCAGCCCTTTTCTAAACCAGGCTCGCCAAGAGATGCGGCTTCGGCAATACAGCATCCGCACCGAGCACACCTACCTTTACTGGATTAGGTTTTTCATTAGATTCAATAGGCTACAGCATCCCTCGATGCTGGGGCCTACCGAGGTAAAGGCCCTTCTCAGTTATTTGGCGTCTCAGCGCCAGGTATCGGCCAACACCCAAAAGGTGGCACTGAACGCCTTGCAATTTTTGTACGGGAAGTTCCTTAAAACACCCTTGGGGGAATTGAACTTCACCCTGTGCAGCCGGGGGCGCTATTTACCAGCTGTACTGACTCCGCCCGAAGTGCAGGCCATTTGGGACGCCATGCATGGCAGCACACCCCACAAGCTGATTATTCAGCTGCTTTATGGCACCGGTATGCGCGTGAGTGAGTGCCTGCGATTACGGATTCAGGACATTGACTTTGGCCGTAACCTTATCGTTATCCACGACGGCAAGGGTAAGAAAGACCGCACTACCTTGCTGCCCGGCGCTTTGCGGGCAGCCCTTGGCGCTCAAATTGCCCAGGCCACCCTGGTTCATCAGCAGGATCTGGCATTGGGGGTTGGCCCCGCCCTGCCCTTGGCCCTATCTCGTAAATACCCCAACGCTTGGCGCCAGCCCGGCTGGGGCTTTGTGTTCCCTGCTTCGGGGCACTGTAGCCATCCTTATGTGGGTGGGCTTTGCCGTTATCACCTGCACCAGACTGCGGTTCGCAAGGCGTTAAAGCATGCCCTGGCCTTGGTACCACGGCTGCATAAAAGGGTGAGCTGCCATACCTTTAGGCACTGCTTTGCCAGCCAGTTGCTGGCGTCGGGGTGAGGGTCGAAGCGAAAGCGTTGCTTACGCGCCCCTGAACGCGAGGCTCTGGACGGCCGAGCCGGAAACAGCCGCCAGGGAAGGATCTCGAATCAGGACTATGACTTCGCAACAGGCGACCGGAAGCGAAGAAGGGCCACAGCGACGTGCGCACCACCCAGATTTATACCCATCTTCTTGGCCAGCACTTTAGTGGCGTAGTAAGCCCGCTGGATAGGGGATAAGAAAAGAGAGGGTTTGGAACAGTTAGGACTGGCTAATAGGTGCAGCTGGACAGTAGGGGCTACCAGGTAAACACAGGCACGCTACCGCCCCTGGATCACAGCCTCCAACTTGCTGATACCGTCCCTGCTATCACTGCTTACAAGCCTGGCTAAGTACGCCTGAGATCCTGTGCGAACATTACCTAGCAGGCACCAGGTAAGTAAAGTTAAAGCTATCAATTTCCTATAAAAAAAGGCGCCTAACGGCGCCTTTTTTGCTGCACTAAACCCTTTATTTGCCGTTGGCTTTGGGGGCTTGGTTACCGGTGTGCTTGTCCATCCAGCCCAGTACTTCTTTGTACCAGACCTTGAGGTTCTCGGTGTTGAGGATCCAGTGGTTCTCGTCCGGGAACACCACAAAGCGGGACTCGATGCCTTGGCGCTGCAGGGCGGTGAACGTCCCCAGCCCTTGGCTATAAGGCACGCGGAAGTCTTTTTGGCCGTGGATCACCAGCATGGGGGTTTTCCAGTTCTTGACGAACTTGGCCGGGTTCCAGCGATCGTACATGGGGGCGTTGTCATAGGGGGTGCCGCCCATTTCGTGCTCGGGGAACCAGAGTTCTTCGGTGGTGTAGTACATGGACGGCATGTCGAACAGGCCGGCGTGGTTAACCAGGCATTTGAACTTGTCGTTCCAGTTACCGGCTATCCAGTTGACCATATAGCCGCCGTAGCTGCCGCCCAGAGCACAGGCGTTGTCTGCGTCTATCCAGGGCTCTTGCTTGGCGATGTAGGCCAAGCCCTTTTGCAGATCTTCAAAGGGCTTGCCGCCCCAATCCCCGGCGATGGAGTCGGTAAAGCCCTGGCCGTAGCCGGTGGAGCCGTGGAAGTCCACCATCACCACCGCATAACCGGCCGCCGCCCACAGTTCGGCGTTCCAGCGGCCATGCCAGCGGTTGGAGAAGCTGCCCTGGGGGCCACCGTGGATAAGGTAGGCCACGGGGTACTTTTTACCTTCTACGTAGCCCACCGGTTTGATCCAGTAGCCGTAGACGGTTTCGTTGTTCCAGCCGGGGAAGCTGAACTGGGCGAAGTCGCCCATGTCCAGATCCTTGAGCTTGTCGGCGTTGACCTGGGTGAGCTGCTTGAGGCCGAAACCGTCCTTGTCCACCAGGTAGAGGTCGTCGGGCTTGTCCAGGCTGTTCTTGGAGAACAGTACCCGCCCTGCCCCTTCGCTGACCTGGCCAACGGCGCCGTCACGGGACAATACCTTCATGTCGCCAAAGTCGACGTTAAAGGCATAGAGGCCGTATTGGCCGGTGTCTTGGGCGGTAACCAGCAGGGTTTTGGCGTCAGAGGCGAACTGGATGGATCCCGGGGACCTGTCCCACTGGGGCGCCAGTTCACGGACCTGGTTGCTGCGCAGGTCCTTGAGCATGATGCGGTAGCGGTCGGCCTCGTAGCCGGGCTTGGACATGGCCAGCCAGGCCAGGTAGCGGCCGTCGGGGCTGAAGGTGGGCTGGGCGTCCCAGGCGGTGTTGTCGCTGGTGAGGTTTTGGGTGGCCTTGGTGGCCAGGTCCACTTCCCAGAGATCAAAATTGGTGGTCCAGGGGTGGTCCTTGCCCGGCGCCTTGGCGGAATAAACCAGCTTGCTGCCGTCGTTGTTGAAGCTCACTTCTTCCATGCCGGAGAAGGGCTTGGGCGGGGCGTCGGTGTTCTGGCCCTGCATCAGGTCGACAACGTCGCCAGCCTTGCCGTCTTTGATGTCGGCCACGAACAGGTGGTTGACGAAACCGTCGGCCCAGGTGTCCCAGTGGCGTACAAAGAGCTGGTCGTAGCTCTTGTCGGTGGATTTTTTACCGTCCAGCTCGCCGCGTTTTTCAACGCTGCAGGCCAGGGTGTCGCAGCTTGGCCATACTGACAGCTGCACCGCCACCTTGCTACCGCCGGGGGCCAGTTTGTAACCGGCTACGTCGATGGGCAGATGGGTAACGGCCAGGGCTTCACCACCGCTCAGGCTCAGGCGGTAGAGCTGGGTGCCTTGGCCACGGTCGGCCAGGAAGTAGATGCTGGCGCCGTCCTGGCTGAAGGTCAGGTCGTGCTCGGTGCCTTTGACGCTGGTCAGCTGGCGCACTTCGCCGCTGGTCAGGTCTTGCCAGTACAGGTTGGACTCGCCGTCCTTCTTCAGGCCATAGACCATGGCATTGCCGCTGGGGGCAATGACGGCACTGTGAACCTTGTTGAGGTTGATGACGTCGTTAACGTCCAGGGGTTTGGCGACCGCTTGGCCGGCCAGGGTGGCGGCCAGGGCACTGAGGGCCCAAAGGTGCTTTTTCATTGTTATCTCCCTTAAAAACCAAAGAGGGCCAGACCGGCTGACCCTCTTGTTCCATCAGGCTTTGACGGCTTCCTGAATGCGCACTTTCCATTCGGCCGGGCCTTGCTGGTGAGCGTTGTTACCGAGGCTGTCCACGGCAACGGTCACCGGCATGTCTTCGACTTCGAATTCGTAAATCGCTTCCATGCCCAGGTCGGCAAAGCCTTTGACTTCGGCTTTCTTGATGGCCTTGGCCACCAGGTAGGCGGCGCCGCCTACGGCCATCAGGTACACGGCCTGGTGCTTTTGGATGGACTCCACCGCCGCCGGGCCACGCTCGGCTTTGCCGATCATGCCGATAAGGCCGGTTTGCTCCAGCATCATGTCGGTGAACTTGTCCATGCGGGTGGAGGTGGTGGGGCCGGCCGGGCCAACCACTTCGTCGCCCACGGCGTCAACCGGGCCGACGTAGTAGATGAAGCGGTTTTTGAAATCTACCGGCAGCTGCTCACCGTTTTTGAGCATTTCCTGGATACGCTTGTGGGCGGCGTCGCGGCCGGTCAGCATCTTGCCGGACAGCAGCACGGTTTCGCCCATCTTCCAGCTGGCCACTTCTTCCTTGGTGACGGTGTCGAGGTTGACGCGGCGCACATCGCTGCCCACTTCCCAGGTTACTTGTGGCCAGTCAGACAGCTTCGGCGGGGTCAGCTCGGCCGGGCCGTTGCCGTCCAGGTGGAAGTGCACGTGGCGGGTGGCGGCGCAGTTGGGGATCATCACCACCGGCTTGCTCGCTGCGTGGGTGGGGGCGGACTTGATCTTGATGTCCAGCACCGTGGTCAGGCCGCCCAAGCCCTGGGCACCGATGCCCAGTTGGTTCGCTTTTTCGAAAATTTCCAGGCGCAGTTTTTCTTCGGTGGTCTGGGCGCCACGCTCTTTAAGCTCGTGGATGTCGACCGGGTCCATCAAAGATTCTTTGGCCAGCACGGCGGCTTTCTCGGCGGTGCCGCCGATGCCGATACCCAGCATGCCAGGCGGGCACCAGCCGGCGCCCATGGTGGGCAGGGTCTTGAGTACCCACTCGACGATGTCGTCAGAGGGGTTGAGCATGGCCATCTTGGACTTGTTCTCGCTGCCGCCACCCTTGGCGGCAATGGCCACTTCCACGTGGTGGCCGGGCACCATGTCGATGTGCACCACGGCCGGGGCGTTGTCCTTGGTGTTCTTACGGGCGCCGGCCGGGTCGGCAACGATGGAGGCGCGCAGCGGGTTGTCGGGGTTCAGGTAGGCACGGCGCACACCTTCGTCCACCATTTCCTGTACTGTCATGTCGGAGTCCCACTGGACCTTCATGCCGATTTTGACAAAGCAGGTGACGATGCCGGTGTCCTGGCACAGGGGGCGATGGCCTTCGGCGGCCATGCGCGAGTTGATCAGGATCTGGGCGATGGCGTCCTTGGCCGCCTTGGACTCTTCCTTGTCGTAGGCTTCTTTCATGGCCTGGACAAAGTCCAGCGGGTGGTAGTAGGAAATGTATTGAAGGGCGCTTTCGACGCTCTCGATAAAGTCTTCTTTACGGATAACGGTCATTTGCTCACCTGGACTCGCGTCCGAGTCGTTATAATGTGCCGCTAATGATACTAAGCCACGGCCACGGAAACCAAGCCTGATGGAACTGAAAAGCCTCGCGCTGCCTTACCTCGACCGGGACGCCCTCGCCCAACGCTTTGCGCCCCTCAGTACTCAGCCCTGGGCCATATTGCTCGATTCCGCCGCCCCCACCCACCCCGACAGCGGATTCAGCCTATTCTCGGCCGCCCCCTTAAGCCGCCTGGTGGCAAGCGGCGAAGCGGTGTTCAAAGACGACAAGCCGCTGGCCGGCACCAGTCCCTTGGCGGCCCTCAAAGCCGAAATGGCCGCCTGGCCGGTGGTAGAAAGCGACCTGCCCTTTGCTACCGGCGCCCTTGGCGCCTTTGCCTATGACCTTGGCCGCAGCATTGAAAAGCTGCCGACCCTGGCCGAGGCCGACCTGGCCCTGCCGGACATGGCCGTGGGCTTTTACGACTGGGCAGTGCTGTCTGACCACGACCGCCAGCAAAGCTGGCTGATAAGCCTGGACGACCCCTTTGCCAGGCTGGCCTGGCTGGAGCGCCAAAGCGCCGAACCTAGCGGCGACTTTGCCCTGGCCGGCCCCTGGCAGGCCAACATGACCCGCGCCCAATACGGCGAGAAGTTTCGCCAGGTGCAGCATTACCTGCACAGCGGCGATTGCTACCAAATCAACCTGGCCCAGCGCTTCAAGGCCCCCTACCAAGGGGACGAGTGGCAGGCCTACCTGACTCTGCGCGCCGCCAACGCCGCCCCCTTTTCCGCTTTTATGCGCCTGGAAGACGGCTGCCTGCTGTCCATCTCCCCGGAGCGGTTTTTGAGGGTGACCGGGCAGCAGGTGCAGACCAAGCCCATCAAGGGCACCCTGCCCCGGGACCCGGACCCGGCCAAGGACGCCGCCAACGCCGAGCGCCTGCGCCACAGCCCCAAAGACAGGGCCGAGAACGTGATGATCGTCGATTTGCTGCGCAACGACCTGGGCCGGGTGGCGGCGCCGGGGTCGGTCAAGGTGCCGGCGCTGTTTGATATCGAGTCCTTCCCGGCGGTGCACCACTTGGTGTCCACCGTCACCTGTACGTTGGCCGAAGGCAACAGCGCCGTGGATCTGCTGGCCGCTGCCTTCCCCGGCGGCTCCATCACCGGCGCCCCCAAGGTGCGGGCCATGGAGATCATCGAAGAGCTGGAGCCCAACAGGCGCAGTTTTTATTGCGGTTCAGTTGGCTTTTTGTCCGCCAATGGCAATATGGACACCTCTATCGCCATCCGTACACTGGTGGCCTGGCAAGGGCACCTTTATTGCTGGGCCGGTGGCGGCCTGGTGGCAGACTCCGATGAGGCTGCCGAATACCAGGAAACCCTCGACAAGGTTTCGCGCATACTGCCGTTGTTATGAGAAGTGCCTTCGCCGCCGATTTCCTGCTGCGGCCCCTGGCGGGCCGCCCCCATGGCGCCATCCATGTCCCCAGCCCCCGCGACGCGGCGGTGCTGGTGGCGGTGCTGGACAAACCCAACCCCACGGTGCTGCTGACCCGCCGCACCGCGACCCTGCGCCACCACGGCGGCCAGGTGGCCCTGCCCGGTGGCCGGGTGGACGCTACCGACCCCAGCCACACCCAGGCCGCCCTGCGTGAAGCCTGGGAAGAGGTGGGCTTGCTGCCCCAAGAGGTCATGCCACTTGGCACCCTCAATCCCTACTACACTGTGTCGCGCTACCGCATCACCCCCATAGTGGGGCTGGCACCGGCCGACTTTCCCTGGCAGCTCAGCACCGACGAAGTGGACGCGGTTTTCGAGATCCCCCTGTCGGTGGTGCTGGACCTCAACGCCTACCAACAGCTCACCATCAACCGCCTGGGCCAGGCCCACCCGGTGTACTTCCTGCCCTGGCAGGACTGGCTGATCTGGGGCGCCACGGCCGCCATATTCCACGACCTGGCCCGCCATCTCGCATAAGAAAATTTAGGGGTAGTTTGCTGGGCAGCTACCCTTGCTAATGTTAACGTTGACGTTCACACTCAGCGCCGTTTAAGCACTCTGGATTGATCTGATGATTTCGGTTTTCGACATGTTCAAGGTGGGCATAGGGCCTTCCTCTTCCCATACCGTCGGCCCCATGAAGGCGGCCAAGAAGTTCACCGAGATCCTGGAAGAAAAAGACCTGCTGACCCGCACCACCGAAGTGCAGGTGGAACTCTATGGCTCCCTGGGCCAGACCGGCATAGGCCACGGCACCGGCAAGGCGGTGATCCTGGGGCTGGCCGGTGAAGATCCCGACACCGTGGACGTGGACAAGATCCCCGCCATCCTGGCCGCCGCCGAGCAGCAGGAAACCCTGTCATTGCTGGGCAAGCACCAGGTGGCCTTCCCCAAGAAAGGCGCCATCGTCTTTCACCACAGAAAGACCCTGAAAAAGCACTCCAACGCCATGAGGCTGGCCGCCTTTGCCGGAGAGACCGAGCTTTTCGCCAAGATTTACTATTCCATCGGCGGTGGTTTTATCGTTGCCGACGAAGACTTTGACGCCGAGAAAGACGCGGCCATCATCGCCGCCGCCGACGCCACCCGTGAGCCCTACCCCTTCGATTCGTGCGACCAGCTGATGGCCCAGTGCAAGGAACATGGCCTGTCCATCTCCAGCCTGGTGATGCAGAACGAATTGGCCCTGCGCACCCGCAGCGAGGTGGAAGAGGGCCTTTGGCATATCTGGCAGGTAATGAAGGCCTGCATCGACCGGGGCTGCAAGACCGAAGGCATACTGCCCGGCGGCCTCAAGGTCAAACGCCGGGCGCCGGGCCTGTACCGCAAGCTGGTGGCCGAAGGGGACCGCAACGTCGACCCCCTGAACACCGTCGACTGGGTCAACCTCTTTGCCCTGGCCGTTAACGAAGAAAACGCCGCCGGTGGCCGGGTAGTGACAGCCCCCACCAACGGCGCCGCCGGTATCATCCCGGCGGTACTGGCCTACTACGACAAGTTTATCCAGACCGTGGACCGGGAAATCGCCACCCGTTACCTCTTGACCGCCGCCGCCATCGGCAGCCTCTACAAGAAAAACGCCTCCATCAGCGGCGCCGAAGTGGGCTGCCAGGGGGAAGTGGGGGTGGCCTGTTCCATGGCCGCCGGCGCCCTGGCCGAGATCCTGGGGGCCGGCCCCGGCCTGGTGGAAAACGCCGCCGAGATCGGCATGGAGCACAACCTGGGCCTGACCTGCGATCCGGTAGGCGGCCTGGTGCAGGTGCCTTGTATCGAGCGTAACGCCATGGGCGCGGTCAAGGCCATCAACGCCGCCCGCCTGGCCCTGCGCGGCAGCGGCGAACACAAGGTGAGCCTGGACAAGGTCATTAAGACCATGTTCGACACCGGTAAAGACATGAAGGCCAAGTACAAGGAAACGGCCCGGGGCGGCCTGGCGGTTAATATCATCGAGTGCTGAGATCCGGCCAACAAAAAAGGCGCCCACAGGGCGCCTTTTTTATGGCGAGCAAGGGCTCAAGTCCTTGGCCAGCGTATAGATTGGGCTCAGGGCTTTAGGCTCAAACCCGCTGCCAAGGCCCATTGACTGAAGTGCGCCCTGCCCCTTGGCCGAGCCTCGATCGCCGCCTCCACCCGGCGCAGCGCCTCTTGGCTGTCACCGGCCAAGAGGGCCGCACTGAACGACTGCAACGACGGCTGCGCCGCCAGGCTCTTGGCCAACACCGCCGGCTCCAGATGGGCATCGAGCCAAGGCAGGCCCTGACGCTCCAGCAGCGCCACCAGTTCATCGGCGACCGATGCCGGCGCCAAGTCAGGGCGGATACTCCACCAGTGATCCCCTTGCAGATCCGGGCTGCCCAGGCGCGCACCATGGGTTACCTGATGCGCTTTTGGCTTTGCCTTTAACACAGGCCCGCAGCGGCTTTCCACGTCGCCGTGGTAAACCCCCAGGTTCAGGGCAAAACGCCCCTCTTGGCCGCTGTTGCCTTGGCTTGCCTGCAGGTTGACCAACTGCCAGCTGCTACCGGCCTGCCTGTGCCAGGTCCTGGCGCTCTTGGTAAAGCCCTTGGCTTTCAAAAAAGCCGCCAGGCCCTTGCCGATACAGGCGTCTATCCATGCTGCCGTTTCGCTCATAAGGTCCCTTTAGAGCGCCAAGCTTATCCCTTGGTGCTGTCGTGGAAGGTGGAGATGTAGAGCTGCTCAACCTCGGTCCTGGCCCAGGGAGTGCGGCGCAAAAACTTCAGCGCCGACTTCACGCTGGGATCGGACTTGAAGCAGTTGATGTTCACATGCAGTGCCAGTTGGTCCCAGCCGTAATAGTTTTCGAGCTGGACAATGATCTGCTCCAAGGTCACGCCGTGGAGGGGGTTGTTGGGCTGCTGGCTGCTCATCTTGCTCTCAATAGGGGCTTGTTGGGGGCCATGATACCCCAGGCGGGCATCATTATGGTCCGCTACGCCGGCGCCAACAGCCTTGCCAGCTCATCATGGTTGCAGATCCTGTCCTTGTTGCTGGCTGCCACATCGACGGGGCGCTGTCCTTGGAGGTTGGTCGCTGCCGGATCGGCGCCGGCCGCAAGCAGCAGGGTTGCCGCCTCCAGGTTGCTCCGGCGGGGGCAATAACAGAGGTGGTGTAAGGCGGTTTGGCCCTGGGCGTCCGCCACCTTGACGTCGGCCCCTATGGACAGCAGATAGCGGATCACCGATACCCGGCCATCGTTGGCGGCATAGAGCAAAGGCGTCCAACCCCTGGGGTCGGCAAAGTTGGGATCGGCGCCATGGCTGACCAGGCATTTCACCGTCTTGAGCTTTCCTTCAACGGCGGCCAGACCGAGGGGGGTGTTGTTGCCCAAGTGAATATTGGGATCCTGGCTCTTGGCGAAGCGCTCTATGGCATCAAAGTTGTTTTGATAAAAGTCGGAACTACTGATCATATTGTGCATCCTTGCAGGGGCCTTAAGGCCCGGTTTTAGCGGCCGGTAACGGCACTTTTACTGGCCAAAGCAGTACCTTACCAAGCAAAAGCCGGATCGCCCAAGGCCATGCTGCTATCCCCTTGGCACAACAGATCGGCTATGCTCAAAAAGTGTCTGGGCGGGACCGCTCGCCCGGCTCATTTTGCTCAAATCCAAAAGGCGCCTTCGGGCGCCTTTTTTGCCTCTGTTCTCCCCGATTATCCCAATCGCTTATTCCCTTGGGCCTCAGCCGGACGGCTCAGGCAGGGCCACTATACTCGGTTGCGCAAGGCGTACCTCTCAACCACAGGAGTCGACCTCAATGCGTAAACCAACAGTGATGTTAATGACCGCCCTGGCCGTGGTGTTGGCGCCAGCGGTGTGCCCCGCCCAGGGAGAGGCCATGAGCAACCGCGATTGGTGGCCCAATCAGCTGGACCTGAGCCCTCTTCGCCAAAACGACCCCGCCTCCAATCCCCTTGGCGCCGATTTCCATTACGCCCAGGCTTTTGAACAGCTCGATCTCGAGGCCGTCAAGGCCGACATCAAAGCGCTGATGACCCAGTCCCAGGACTGGTGGCCTGCCGACTACGGCCACTATGGGCCCTTTTTCATCCGCATGGCTTGGCACAGCGCCGGCACCTACCGGGTAGAAGACGGCCGTGGCGGGGCCGGTGGCGGCCAACAGCGCTTCGAACCCCTGAACAGCTGGCCCGACAACGTCAGCCTGGACAAGGCCAGGCGCCTGCTGTGGCCCATCAAGCAGAAGTACGGTCACCATATTTCCTGGGCCGACTTGATGGTGCTGACCGGCAACGTGGCCCTGGAGTCCATGGGCTTTAAAACCTTCGGCTACGGCGGCGGCCGAGAAGACGACTGGCAGGCCGACAAGGTCTATTGGGGCCCTGAACAGACCTGGCTGGGAGACCAGCGCTACCACGGCGATCGCCAGTTGGAAAAACCCCTTGCAGCAGTGCAGATGGGGCTTATCTACGTCAATCCCGAAGGGCCCAATGGCAATCCCGATCCCCTGGCGGCGGCCCGGGATATTCGCGAGACCTTCGGCCGCATGGCCATGAACGACGAAGAAACCGTGGCGCTGATCGCCGGCGGCCACACCTTCGGCAAAGCCCATGGTGCCCATAAGCCGGGGGATTGCCTGGAGGCAGAGCCGGCCGCTGCCGGCCTTGAACAGCAAGGCCTTGGCTGGAAGAACAACTGTGGTAAGGGCAATGGCGAAGACACCATCACCAGCGGTCTGGAAGGGGCCTGGTCGGTCAACCCCACCGCCTGGACCAGCCAGTACCTGGACAACCTGTTCGGCTTTGACTGGGTGCAGACCAAGAGCCCTGCCGGGGCCGTGCAATGGATACCCAAAGACGCCAAGGCCGCCAACCTGGTGCCCGACGCCCACATCCAGGGTAAGCGCCACGCCCCCATCATGTTCACCACCGACCTGGCCCTGAAAATGGACCCGGCCTACCAGAAAATCGCCAAGGGTTTCAAAGACGATCCCGATGCCTTCGAGCTGGCCTTTGCCAAGGCCTGGTTCAAGCTGACCCACAGGGACATGGGGCCGCGCGCCCGTTACCTGGGGCCAGAAGTGCCCACTGAGGCCTTGATCTGGCAAGACCCGGTGCCCGATGCCAAGGCCCCCCTGATTGACGATAAGGATGCCGCTGCCCTTAAGGCCGCCATCCTCAAGTCTGGGCTGACAGTGCCAGAGCTGGTACGCACCGCCTGGGCGTCGGCGGCCAGCTTTCGCGATACCGACAAAAGGGGCGGCGCCAACGGTGCCCGGCTGCGCCTGGCTCCCCAGAAGGACTGGCCGGTCAATGATCCCAAGGCCCTGGCCAAGGTGCTAAAGACCCTGGAGCAAGTGCAACAGGACTTCAACCAGAAACACCAAGGCGCCAAGCAGGTGTCCCTGGCGGACTTGGTGGTACTGGGCGGCGCGGCGGCCATAGAACAGGCCGCCAGCCAGAGGGGGCTCAAGGTCCAAGTGCCTTTTACCCCTGGCCGCACCGACGCCAGCCAGGCCATGACCGACACCGCCTCATTTGCGGTGCTGGAGCCCAAGGCCGACGGCTTTCGCAACTATTTCAGCCAGCAAAGCCGCTATAACCCGACCCAGGCCCTGGTGGACAGGGCCAGCCTGCTGCGGCTGACGGTGCCGGAAATGACGGTGCTGGTGGGCGGCCTGCGGGCCCTGGATGCCAACGCCGGCCATAGCCGCCATGGTATCTTCACCGACAAGCCCGGTACCCTCAGTAACGACTTTTTCGTCAACCTGCTGGATATGGGGGTACGTTGGGTGCCGTCGGCCAAAGACGCCGGGCTCTACGAGGGCTATGACCGCCAGAGCGGCAAGCTTAAATGGACGGCAACGCCTGTCGATCTGGTGTTCGGCTCCAACGCCGAACTGAGGGCCGTGGCCGAGATCTATGGTGCGGCCCAGGCCAACGCCAGGTTTGCCGAAGACTTCGTCAAGGCCTGGAGCAAGGTGATGACCCTCGACCGCTTTGACATCGACGGTTGAAAAAAGGCGCCCTAGGGCGCCTTTTTTATTCCTTGCCCGCCTTGGGGGCAAGGGTTTGGGTGCTGTGCCCCTGGGGCTGTTGCTCTGCGGCTGGCTTAACCTGGGCCGGCAGCCACAGGAACAACACCAGCACTATGACCGACCAAAACTCGACGGGAATGAAAAACAGCGTATGGGACGGCGCTTTCCATTGCCTGCCCGACTCCGGATCGGTCCGCAGCGGCCTTTTCTTGTAATTGAGCACATAGCCCAGTACCGCCACCAGCACGGCGACCCACACCGCTGCCGCCACTTTCGGCCAGGGGTGGCTTGTATAAAAGCCCTCGCCCAAGACGGCATCGATAAGCAACTGGCCCACCAAGAAACCGGCGACAACCACCACAGGCACCAGCCAACCCAGGCCACGCCAGATAATCAACATAGGTATGCGCCCTTGTCGGGGGGTTATTCGTGGATCAGTTGACCCTGTTCATCCCATTGGTAGACCTTGGCCTTGCCCACCTGGCGCCCGTCTTTATATTGCTGGTCACGGTATTGGTCCTGGCGGTAGGCGCGGGTCAGCTTGCGGCCGTTGGCATGGCCTTTGGCGTCCTTTTCCTGGTAGCTGCTCAACAGGCCGTCCCGGTATTGCACCGCCACCGCCGCCTTTTGGGTGCCGGGGTGGAAGCGCTGGTAGCTGAACAAGGTGCGGTCCGTGCCGTATTGCCAGTTTTCCAGTTTGACGCCATCACGGAACAGGGTCAGTTCCCGCATGCCGCCGTCACGCCAAATCAGGCGGGCCCAACCGGTAAAGTCCTTGGGGATCTCGAAGCGGGCAAAGAACTGCCGGCTCTGGCTGGGGTCGATTTGCGGGGTAAGCCAAGGCATGGCCAGGCCCAAGTCCTGGCTCAGGCGCGTTTGGTTGTCCTGGCGCACACCTTTGTCGTAAGCCAGTTCAACCACAGGGGCGTCGCCGTGCCACAGCTTGACGGTGCCGTCGAGCAGGCCGCCGGTCAGCTGGCGCTGCACCACGTAGTATTTCCCTTCCTTAAAACCGAAACCGTATTGCAAGCCTTCCTTGAAGCCGTTGCTATCCAGGTTGAAGCAGGTGTGGATCTTCCCTTCGGACAACTCGCAGCGCAGGGAGGAACTGTCCGCCTTGAAGGCCCGGTAGGCGCGCAGGAAGCCGTGCTTGTCAAAAATCCACAAGGCCACCTGGCGGCCATCATCGTACTTGGCCAGGCTCAGGCTGTTTTCGGCGCTCAGGTGCCAAGCCCAACCGTCGTAGCTGTCCAGGGTGGCCAGGTCACTGAGGTACTGGCCTTCGATACGGCGGGCCTCGGCCAAGTCAATCTCGGGGGGCATCACCAGGGGAGAGGCAAGATCTTTAGGCAGGGCGCTGAGCTGCTCTTCCTTGATACCGGCAACCACATTGAAGGTCCTGTCGTAAACCAGGCCAGAGGTGCCATGCCACTCGTGGAAGCTGCCGCTGAGGATGCCGTGGCGAAACTGGCGCTCTTCACCGTTTTCGCTGGCCTTGCCTTCGGTGTTCAGCACCTTGCCGTGGCGCAGGCCCTGGGCATCGTAGCTGACCTGGGCACTCAAGGAATCATCGAGGTTGCGGTCTTCCCCGTAGCGCAGGTGGCCGTTCTGGTATTGGCGGATAAAGCGGTAGCGGCTGTTTTCCCAGCGTACTGTGCCGGTGACCGGGGTTTTGACCCCTTGGGTCAGCTGCTGCTTGTCATAAAGGATATTGCCGAGCTGTTCCACCTCGTCCTTTTGGTAATCGCGAGGGGGTGTAGTGGTGGCACAGGCCGACAGCCACAAGGCTGCCGACAGCATGATCAATCTTTTCATTGCGTACGTCTCTTGGTTCAGGAACCCTTGCCTCCCTGCGGGGTATCACGCCATGGCGCTGGCGCTGCCAGCCATGGACACCCCTGAGGCCTGCCAAGGGGCCTGGCACCTTAACGGCCCAGCCCCTCTAATACAAATGAATAACGTCATGTTTCGAAAGGACTTTAATCAAAGCCTGGATTTAGGCCGCCCTTACACCAAGACAGTCACCACAAGGAACAGAGATAAAACATGGATAAGAGCCTTTGCGGCGCCGCCGCTTTGCTGCTGGCAAGCCTGAGCCCCCTGAGCCAGGCCGCCGACCTTGGCAGCGCCACCCTTGATGAAGAGGGCCTGAAGATCGCAGGCAAGCTGATCAATCCCCGTATCCACCAAGGGGCCGACGACTACCAATTTGCGATCCTCGAACAAAGCGCTGACAAGCTGGTGATACTGCGCACCGACGCCCTCAGCCAGTGCCGCCTGGGGATCTCGCCCGATCTGCGCCTGACCAGCCAGCTGTGCCTCAAGGGCGTACTGGATTTCTACGAAAACGACGTATTTGGCTACTTGCGGGCCCAGCGCCCCAATACCCCTATTGCCGACTACTACTGGGAAGACAGCCACGACGACAATTGGGTCAAGGCCGACATCGCCAACGGCATGGGCCAATTCACCCTGCAAGTCACCGAACAGGGCAAGGACAACCAATGGCTCAAGTGCCAGGTGCCGGGGGAACATTTCGTGATGTTCCATCAGCAGTTCAAGGCAATGACCTGCGAGCCCGACATCCTTTAACCCCCAAAAAAAGCCGGCTGACGCCGGCTTTCTTTTTTAACTGTCGCCTTTGGGCTTTTCATCGCCCCAGACCTTGGTGAACCAAAAGCCCCCCACATTCAGGGCCTGCCAGGCCAATCTGACCCAACGGATAAGGGCAAAGCTCAGCCAGATGGCCCACAGCAACATGGCGCCTTTATAGACCCACAGGGGCAGGTTCAGCAGCCAAAGACCGGGCAAGCTGCCGTCAGACAGATCCTGGTACCAGCTCAGGCCGCTGCTACCGGGGCCGGCCAGCATCATGTCGGGGCGCGACAAGAGCCCGTAAGGCACCGCCAGCACCAACAGCAGCAATGCCAGGCCCCCCAATGCCATCAAGGCAACTTGCACTGGGTTGAACCAGGGCTGGGTCAGGATCTGCTCCTGGCGGCGGCGCCAGCCTATGGCCAGCAGCCAGGCCACCACCAGGATCAGCAGGCCCCAGGACAGGGTAGACAGGCCCAGCCCCAACAGCAGCAGATCCACAACGCCGACCGGCAGCAGCCCGGTACGGTGCAACCCCAGGGCCAGTACCAGGAACACCAGCAGTGCACTCCAATAGAGCACCACGGGTCCATTGACTGGCCCATGGCTGTAGAGCAGCCAACGGTCAGGCCCCAGATCCAGTTGCACCCGGATATTGGCCGCTGCCAGCCCCAGGTTCAGCTGCGGCAGACCTTGCAGCAGGCTGATGCCCTGGGGACTGCGAAACTCCATTTCCAAGCGGTGCTGGCCGGGCTGGATGGGCAGCAACAGGGTGCCGTCTTTGACCCCCAGGCTAAGCTTGTCCCCGTCCTGGCGGACTCGAGTCAGTTGCCATTGGTCGGGCAGTGTCAGGGCATGTTTGCCCCCAAGGCTGGCCCGGTAGTCCAGGGCCAGGGTAGCGCTGCTGCGCCCTTCCCCCAGCTGCTGACTGAGCATCACCCCGTCAAAAGCCAGGGTGGCGCCCCCCAGTTGCTGAGGCTGGCTGATATCAACACGCAGTTGCTCACCGCCCCTGGGCGCGAATTGGGCCTGCCAATCCTCGCCGTCGTCGCTTTCTATCTGTGGGGTACCGGACAGGGCCAGGCGCCAGAGGTTACTGGGCAACAGGCGCCAGATCTCCACCCGCTCGGCCAGAGGCGGCGCAGTCAGGGTCAGGCTGTCGCTGCGCGCCAGCAGGCTGCTAAAACGCAGCTGCTGCTGGCCAGGAGCAAAGTCCAGGCGCACCTGGCCTGCTTCCTGTGGCAGGCTCGATTGCAGCTGCTCCCCTGGCAGCAATGCCACCTTGACGCTAAAGGCGTCGGCTTCAGGGGCCATGCGCTGCACTAGGGTGTCCACCGACCAGCGGTCACCAAAATGCAGGCTACGCACCACCCGCACATAGGGGCTCACCGCCAGTTGCCCGGTTTTGAAACCCGGCCCCTGCTCCCTGGCCTTGCGCACCAGGCCAAGGCTGCTACCCACCAGGTGGTTACCGCTAAGGCCGGTGGCGTCCCAGCCCTGGGCTGTGACCTGCACTTTGCCGGGCACCAAGGGAAAATCCAGGCTCAAACGATCGATGGCCGGTACCGGGCCGGTCAACACCACTTGGTGGCGCCCCTTGGCCAGGGGCAGTTGCAGCTGGCCGTTTTCCAGCAGGCTCAGGCTGCGCTGCCCGTCCACTTCCACCAGGGCTGGCAACCAGTTGGCCGGCAATGGCAGGCTCGCTGCGGCCTTGGCCTCGGTCTGCAAAGTGAGGGTCCATTGCTGGTCCCCCAGTTCAAGACGAGCCTCTTCCAGGGCCAGGCAGTGGGGGGCGCATTGGGGCGGCCGGCTCAGGCGCTCTTTAAGCTCGGCCAGCAGGGCCCCGTCCGGCATGGCCGCCATGGCGTCCTTGGGCAGGGGCAGCAATATCAAGAGCAGCAAGGCCGCACCCTGGTGGGCCTGCCAGCGGCCTTTCAGCTGCCAGGCCAGCCAGCCCAGCAACCCGGCCAAGGCCAGGGCCAACAGGGGCGCCCTCAGCCAGTAAGGCAATATCCACAGGCGCAAGGTGGTGTCGGTAGCCACGGGATTGCGCCAATCCAACTGGTAGCGGTGCCATTGCCAGTCCGGCAAACCCGGGCCGGTACTGGCCACCTGGTTGTCCAGGTAGGCTTGGGCCTTGGGGGCCGGCGGCACCAAGGGCGCCGAAACCGAGCGCAAGCGGCTCTGGCGGGCCAGGGCCTCACGTTTTTCTTCGGCCACTGCCTTGGCCTTGTCGGCCAATTCGGCTTCCTCGTAGCGGCTGGCGGTGACCTCTATCCGCTCGATGTTGGGCTCATAGACACTGGCGCCTATCCTTGCCTCCAATTGAGGGTGCAGCAAGGCGCGCACCTCGGCGGCGGCAAAGGGCACCAATACCAGCACCAAAGCGCCCAGGCTCAGCCACTGGTACCAGAAAGCCACCCTGTGAAAACGCTGGCCCAGCTCCCGGTATGCCAACATGGCCAGGGTGGCGTTTAGCAGTAACCAATAGGGCATGCCCGGCTCATGGAACAGCAGCGCCAGGGCCGGTAATACCAGGGCTGCCCAGCGCCAACCGCAGAGCTTGTAAACCAGGGCCGTGGTCAGTACCAGGATAAACATGTCCAGGAGGTTCCAGGCCCCCAGCCAACTGGTTGAGTTTGACTCGGCGCCCACGGCGGCCAACAGCCGGTAACCAGGGGGCAGCATCAGCGCCAGACTGACCGACTCCATGGGGCTGGACCAGCCCGATACCGGCCAGGCGCCCCCTTGGGCCAGCTCGCCACTGGCACTTAGGTCAAGTTGTGACGAGCGCAGCTCTATGCCGGTGCCTTGGCCTGAGGGGTTTTGGGTCAAAGGCAGGGGACGGCCTTCTTCGGCGGCCTGCTGCAGCTGGTAAGGCGCGGCCATATCCAGGCGCCAATCCTGGCGCAGCTCGCCGCTGAGGCGGTCGGCAAAGTGGTAGCTGTCGCCGTCAAAGCCCAGCCAGAGGCGGCGGTCCAAATGCAGGCGGTTGGCGGCCATCTGCCGGCCCCGGCTCTGCTCCACCAGGCGCAGGGGGGCGTCCTGGGTGATGACAAAGGCCGGCAGTTGCCGCCATTCGCCGGGCATCTGGGTTTGGCTGGGGTCGATGGGGCTGGCCCCTTCAAAGCCCAGGCTGCGCAGCTTGCCCTGCCCTGCCACCGACCACACTTCCTGAGCCGGCAGCACGCCGTCAGGCCGCACAGTGAGGCTGTCGGCCAGGGCCTGGGCCCTGGCCCCGATACGGATGCGTTTAACCCCCGGCATCAGTTGCACCCTTAAGGCGCCGTCGGCGTCGAAACGGGCCGGCAAGTCGCTTTGCAGCGCCACCGGCTCAAAACCGGCCGGCAGCACCTTGCCCAGTACCTGCTCGCGGCTGGGCCCGGTGATATCCAAGCGCAGCTCGGTTTCCAGCAGGGGCGGCAAGCCGTCGGTGTAAAGGCGGAAGGTTTTGACGTCGAGGCTGGCCTCACCAGCGCCCTTTTCCTGTTGCTTGGACGACAGCACCAATTGGTCACCCCGGCGCAGCGGCTGGGTCAGGGCTTGGCCATTCAGGGTCAGGTTCAGCAGGGCCTGGTTAGCGGGCAGGCGCAGGCTCTGTGGCAGCTTGGGCCAATGAAAACGTCCTTGTAGCTGGTAGCGGCCTTTGGCCAACCAGAGGCTGGGCCGCCCTGCCCTGTCCACTGCCGCCACCGGCTGGCCGTCCAGGCGCAGATCCTGGGGCCAGGTGTCACCGGGGGCGCCGGGCAATGTCACCCAACCGTCGTCGAGGCGCTCCATTGGCAGGCTGAACTGGCCCTGGCGATCATCAAGGGCCAAGGTCAAGGACCCCAGCCACAGGCATTGGAAGTCCCCTTGGTTGTCTCCCTGGCGCCCGAAGGCCAGGGGGCATTGGCGCCAATTCTGGCCATCCATGACCCAGTCTTGCCAGGGTTGCAGGGGGTTGGGCACGGCAGCCAGGGCCTGGCCACAGCACAGCAGCAGGAGGAACAGCAGACGCATCACACAATATCCTTATCTTGGCGCGGACGGCCAGTGTAGCCGGTCCACTGGATAAAGGCATGGACTTCAAACAATAAAGGCGCCCGAAGGCGCCTTCTTAGAGGGCTTTGAGAATGGCCTCGACGCTGTCTTTGGCGTCACCAAACAGCATCAGGGTGTTGTCGCGAAAGAACAGGGGGTTCTGCACCCCGGCGTAGCCGGTATTCATGGAGCGCTTGAACACCACCACCGTCTTGGCCTTCCACACTTCCAGCACCGGCATGCCGGCGATGGGGCTGGCGGGATCTTCGGCCGCCGCCGGGTTGACGGTGTCGTTGGCGCCGATCACCAGCACCACGTCGGTGTCGGCGAAATCGTCGTTGATCTCGTCCATCTCCAAGACGATGTCGTAGGGCACCCGGGCCTCGGCCAGCAGCACGTTCATGTGTCCGGGCAGGCGCCCCGCCACCGGGTGTATGCCAAAGCGCACCGCTATGCCCTTGGCCCTAAGATGGGAACAGATCTCCGCCACCGGGTACTGGGCCTGGGCCACCGCCAGGCCGTAGCCGGGGGTGATGATCACCGAACTGGCATTCTTGAGCATGTCCGCCACGTCTTCGGCGCCCACTTCCACGTGCTCCCCCTGCACCTCGTCGCTGGACGCCACCGCGTCGTTGCCAAAGCCACCGGCGATAACCGACACAAAGGAGCGGTTCATGGCCTTGCACATGATGTAGGACAGGATGGCACCGCTCGACCCCACCAGGGCACCGGTGACAATCAGCAGATCGTTGCCCAGCATAAAGCCGGCCGCCGCCGCCGCCCACCCCGAGTAGGAGTTGAGCATGGAGATCACCACCGGCATGTCGGCGCCGCCGATGCTGGCCACCAGGTGCCAGCCAAAGGCCAGGGCGATAAGGGTCATGAGGATAAGGGCCGAGCCGCCGTGGCCGCCGGTGCTGACGAAATAGAACATCAGCCCCACCGACACCACCACCGCCGCCAGGTTGAGCTTGTGGCGGTGGGGCAGCATCAGCGCCTTGGAGCTGAAGATGCCCCTGAGCTTGCCAAAGGCGACGATGGAGCCGGTAAAGGTAACGGCGCCGATAAAGACCCCGAGGAAGATCTCTGTCAGGTGGATGGTCAGCAGCGCCCCCACCAATACCCCGTGGTCCAGCCAGGAGTTAAAGCCCACCAGCACGGCGGCCAGGCCCACAAAGCTGTGGAGGATAGCCACCAGCTCCGGCATCTGGGTCATCTCCACCTTGACCGCCAGGCGTGCGCCAATGGCGCCGCCCACCACCATGGCCAGGATGATCCAGCCGATACCGCTCACCGACGGGCTCAGTATGGTGGCCAGCAGGGCCAGGGCCATGCCGATGATGCCCAGCAGATTGCCCTGCTTGGCGCTTTCCTGTTTTGACAGCCCAGCCAGGGCGCCGATAAAACAAAGTGCCGCCACTATGTAAGCGGCACTGACCAATCCTTGCGACATCGACTTACCCCTTTTGGAACATTTTCAGCATGCGGCGGGTGACGGTAAAACCGCCGACGATATTGATGGTGGCGATCAGCACCGCCACAAAGGCCAGCAGCCCGGTCAGGCCCCCCGACCCGGCCTGCAACAGGGCCCCCACCACTATGATGCCGCTGATGGCATTGGTGACCGACATCAAGGGGGTGTGCAGGGCATGGGTGACGTTCCAGACCACGTAGTAGCCCACCACACAGGCCAGCACGAACACCGTAAAGTGCGACAGGAAGGCGGCCGGGGCGGCGTCCGCTAGCCAGGCGAAGGCCAGCAGGGCCAGGGCCCCCAGCACCGCCTTGCGGCGCGGATTGGCCTTTTTGGGGGCCTGGGGCTTGGGCTCTAGCGCCGGCGCCTTGGCCTTGGGGGCCGCCGAAACGGCGATGGGGGGCGGCGGGAAGGTCAGCTCCCCTTCCCTGACCACCGTCATGTTGCGCAGCACCACGTCGTCAAAGTCGATGTCGATGGTGCCGTCTTTTTCCTTGCATAGGAGCTTGGCCAGGTTCACCAGGTTGGTCGCATAGAGGGTGGAGCTTTGCCCGGCCAGGCGGCTTGGCAGGTCGGTGTAGCCCAGCACTATGACGCCGTTGTCGGACTTGACCCTCTTACCGGCCTTGGTGAGGTCGCAGTTGCCGCCGTTGGGGGCGGCCAGGTCGACGATCACCGAGCCGGGCTTCATGGCCTTGACCATGTCGCGGGTGATGAGCTTGGGGGCCGGTTTACCGGGGATAAGGGCGGTGGTGATGATGATGTCCACCTCCTTGGCCTGCTCCATAAAGAGGGCCATTTCGGCATCAATAAAGGCCTGGCTCATCTCCTTGGCATAACCGTCGGCATTGCCCCCTTCCTCTTCGAGCTGCACTTCCAGAAACTCGGCGCCCATGGACTGGATCTGCTCTTTAACCTCGGGGCGGGTGTCGAAGGCCCGCACCACAGCCCCCAGGCTGCCGGCCGCGCCAATGGCGGCAAGGCCCGCCACCCCAGCGCCAATCACCAGCACCTTGGCCGGCGGTACCTTGCCGGCGGCGGTGATCTGGCCGGTAAAGAAGCGGCCAAAGGCATTGGCCGCTTCCACCACGGCCCGGTAGCCGGCGATATTGGCCATGGACGACAGGGCGTCCAAGGACTGGGCCCGGGAAATACGCGGCACCATGTCCATGGCCAGCGCATTGACCTTTTGGGCCTTGAGCTTGTCCAGCAGCTCGGGATTCTGGGCCGGTTGAATAAAGCTGACCAGGGTGGCGCCAGCCTTCAAACGGGCTATTTCCTCGTCGCTGGGGGCATTGACCTTGTACAGCAAGTCCGCGTCCCAGGGGTCGCCCAGGGTGGCCCCGGCCTCCAGGTACTGGTCGTCGTCAAAGCTGGCGCCCTTGCCGGCGCCGCTTTGCAAGGTGACCTCAAAGCCCAGCTTGATGAGATCTGCCACGGATTTAGGGGATGCCGCCACCCGGTTTTCACCGGGCAGGGTTTCGAGAGGTATACCGATACGCATGCCGTCTCCCTGACGTCAAAGGCCCCGCGATACCGCATGCGACTTCGGGCAAAGTTTCAAAGGTGTTGGCTTAGATGTAACAGGTTGACCAAAGGGAAAGGCAAGCATTTTTTGTTCTATGAGTATGCTTTTTCGCCACTTTATCCGCTACTGGATAAGGGACAGCTGCAAGGCGGCGGTATCGGTCTGCAGGCCGAAATGCCCCAGGTTGAGGCTGTAACTGGCGTCTTCGTACCAGATGCTGCTGGAATGGATGCCATAGACCAGGCAGGTGCCGGTGGAGCAGACCACCTGGTCTATGTAGCTCTTGATGGAATAAACCCTGTCGCCAAAGACAGTGCCGTACAGGCTGTCCAAAAAGGGGCTGGAGACCGACAGCCCCTGGCTGCCACAGGTGCTGGTCAGCACGTTGTAGGGATAGATGCCGCAGCTGTAGAGGCCGCGAAAGGCGCCGGCGATGCCCACAAAGGCGTCCACCTGGCTGGCGATGCCCAGCTTGCTGATCTGCTGGGCGGCCAGGGTGGCCCCCATGGAATGGCCTATGACGTCGATGCGGCCGGTGCAGCTGTGGGCCAGGGCGTCTTGCAGGGCAGCCTTGACCGGGGCTTCTTCGCTGCCGCTGTGGTCATTGCAGGCCGCGCAGCTTTTCGAGCCCCAGTCCGGCAGCAAGATATCGCTGTCTTCGTAGCCCTGCCCTTTCAAGGCCGCCACCGTGTTGGCCCAGCTGGCCGGGGTGGCGCTATTGCCGTGCACTAGCACCACGGCGTCACGGCAGGCGGCCTGGGCCCCCAGGGCCAAGCAGCCCAGTAACAGTAAAATGACTTTCATTGACATGTTCCTCTGTGTGGTTGGTCCTTCACAGAGTGCGCAAAAAGCGCGCAGCGGGGCACTGTACTTTGGTGCAGCAACAAAAAAGCCCAGCCAGGGGCTGGGCCAAACGCGGAACTAAAATGTCAGCAGAGTGTGAAGCCGGTGGCTTCGAGGCACACTCTAGGGCAGCGACCCTGCCCCGACCTTGATGCAGATTAAGATTTCTGCCGATCCCCCAGATCCGGGAAGGGTCTGACCTTGGGGTCGTTTGGT
Source organism: Gallaecimonas xiamenensis 3-C-1 (assembly GCF_000299915.1). Classification (NCBI taxonomy): domain Bacteria; kingdom Pseudomonadati; phylum Pseudomonadota; class Gammaproteobacteria; order Enterobacterales; family Gallaecimonadaceae; genus Gallaecimonas; species Gallaecimonas xiamenensis. The sequence continues at coordinate 119,642 of NZ_AMRI01000009.1, read as the reverse complement.
AACTTGGGCAAGGGGCAGCTGACACAGCTCTCCCGGCAGATCTGGTCACGGCCGGCGGCCTTGGCGTCATAGAGCAGCTGGTCGGCCCGTGACAGCATCTGTTCAAAGCAGCTGTCTGCCCCTTGGCGCGACACCACACCGGCACTGATACTGATGGCAATACTCTCGTGGGGGTTAAGCTCGAAGGGCTTTTGCACCATGCGGCTCTTTAGGCGCCTGGCGGTGGCCATGGCCGCTTCCAGGCCACTGTCAGGCAGTAGCAAGGCAAACTCCTCGCCCCCGAGGCGGCCGACAAAATCACTGGAACGCACCGCCTGATGCAGCAGATCTCCCAGGTGGCGCAGCACCAGGTCTCCCACGTCGTGGCCGTAGCTGTCATTGATACGTTTGAAGTGATCCACATCCACCATCACCAGGGAAAGGGGCCTGTCTTCCCTTACTGCCGAGGCAAAGCGCTGGTGGCCCACCTCCATCAGGGCCCGGCGGTTGCCGGTGCCGGTCAGGGGATCGGTGTAGGCCTGGGAGCGCAGTTCTTTTTCAATTTCCTGGCGCTTACCTATCTCCCGGCTCAGCCGGTTGTTGAGGCGCATGAACTGGTAGATCACCAGGATGGCGATCAGCAGAGCCAACCCAAGGGCTGCCGCCAACCAACTCCATACCGGGCTGGACGGGGCCTGGACCTTGGGCTGGAATAAGAAGCCGTCCAGGCTAGCTTGGGGAGGGATCAGCCCCAACTGCTGGTGCAGCTCCAAAATCCGCGACCAGCGCCCCAGGTTCATATGGCCTATGGTCACCAAATCCGGCATCACCATTTCCCTTATCACTTCCCCTTCAAAACGCAGCTGGTCCAGGGATTTCTGGGGGGCGTACTGGGCCTTTATCAACCTGGCGGTGCCGTCGATGTTCTCCAAGGCGGTGCGCCAGCCCTTGAGGCTGGCGTCTCGAAAGCGTTTGATGAGCTCGGGGTTGTCCCGGGCCAACTGGCTGTTGGTGATCAGGAGGTCACCGTAGAAGTCGACCCCATAGGTGCGGGGGCTGATGGTGACAAAGGGCACTCCCCTTCGGCTCAGTACGTAGGGCTCGTTGCTCAGGTAACCGGCAAAGGCGTCCACCTCGCCGTTGACCAGGGCGTCGATATTGAAACGGCTGGGCACCCAGGTCATGGACTCCAGGGGAATGGCTTCGAGGACGAAAGGCGAGAGCAGCTCGGCCACCTGTTCCCTGGGCTGCTGGCTCATCAGGGTCTTGCCCACCAGATCGTGGAGGTTGTGGATACCGCTGTCGGCCCTTACCACCCAGGCCATGGGAGAGTGCTGGAAGATGCTGGCGACCGCCATCACCGGTTCGCCACGGGCAAAAGCGGTCAGGACGCCGGTATTGGCCACCCCGAATTGGGCCTGGCCCAAGGCCACGGCGGTGATGCTGGACGGCTGGCCCGGGCCGTTTTCAAGCAAAGTCACGTCCAGCCCGGCGTCGGCGTAATAGCCGAACTCCTTGGCCACGTAATAGCCGGCAAATTGGAACTGGTGCTGCCAGCGCAATTGTACCTGCACTGATTCCATTGCCGTGGCCTGGCCGGCCAGCAGCCACAGCAGCACCCCAAGGCACCCCTTTTTCGACACTGTGCTTTCCTTTTCACATACGCGGAGGGTCTGCCTGGATTTACCCTTTGCCAGGGACGCTCCCTACGCCGGTTGCTTCATGCAGCCGGTATTGCTCGAAGTGTTGCCTGCACTGGCTGTTCTCGCCAGTGGCGGCGACGAAAATTCCTTTTAGCGCACCGGCAAGGCCATGTTCTTAAAGAGCGCTTCCACCGCTTCACCGTCGCGCAGGCGAATGGCCTCGTCCACCACAGCCCGGGTCAGGTGCGGGGCAAAGCCTTCGATAAAGTCATACATGTAGCCCCGCAGGAAGCTCGATTTCCTAAAGCCAATCTTGGTGGTGGACGCCCTAAAGAGGTGGCTGGCGTCTATGGCCACCAGATCGGCGTCAAGCACCGGGTCATGGGCCATAGAGGCGATAACCCCCACTCCCAGGCCCAGGCGCACATAGGTCTTGATGACATCGGTATCGGTGGCGGTAAAGACGATGTGCGGCTCCAGCCCCTCTTTGGCAAAGCCTTCGTCAAGATCGGAGCGGCCGGTAAAGCCGAACACGTAGGTGACGATGGGGTACTTGGCCAGCTCGTCGATGCCGATGCTGGCAAGCTTGGCCAGGGGATGGTCCTTTTTCACCACTATGCTGCGGTTCCAGTGGTAACAGGGCAGCATGATAAGGTCGTCATACAGATGCAGCGCTTCGGTGGCGATGGCGAAATCGGCGTCCCCCCGTACCACGGCCTCGGCTATCTGGGTCGGCGTACCCTGGTGCATATGCAAGGACACCTTGGGGTAGCGGTCGATAAAGCCCCGGATCACCGGTGGCAAGGCATAACGAGCCTGGGTATGGGTGGTGGCGATATGAAGCTTGCCCCTGTCCGGCTGGGTATGCTCGAAGGCCACGGAGCGGATGGCATCGGCCTTGTTGAGCATCTCTTCGGCAATGGCGATGATCGCCTTGCCGGCGGCCGTGACATGGGTCAAATGCTTGCCGCTACGGCCAAAGATCTGCACCCCCAGTTCGTCTTCGAGCATCCGGACCTGCTTGGAGATACCGGGCTGGGAGGTATAGAGGCTTTCGGCGGTGGCCGAGACGTTGAGGTTGTGGTTTCGCACCTCAACGATGTAACGCAACTGCTGCAACTTCATGTCAACAAGGCTCCCAAGGCGGGTTATGCCAAAAAAGTATAAACTATTCGAGTTCTATATCAGCTGGCAAATAGTTGATAAGCTATCGGAATGCATTAGCTTCCTATAAACTCACTGGGATTAGCGGGCGTAAGGACTATTACATGACCCCATATATCGTGGGCGCTGTTGTCGTCATCTTGCTGGTGGTGATGGTTGCCATCAACATGATGCAGCAGCAAAAACAAAAACAAGAAGCGGCACGCCGCCAAGAAGTGGCCAAATGCCGCGCCATCATAGACGAAACTGAAACCCTGCTGCCCATCGCCGGCCAGATGCCGATCTCCAGCACCCTGGTGGCCATGCTCCACCGCCGCCATGCCGAAGCCCTGGCCCACCTCTACCGCCTGACCAGCGACGCCAAAATCAAGAGTCGCGCCGAAGATGCCCACGGCCAGTATCTCAAGGCCCACAAAACCAAGCGCCCCGGCGACGACAATATCCGCCTGCCCGACAACGAACAACAGATGGTGCAACTGCTGCAGGCCATCAAGCTGCTGATCGCCGTGGCGCGCACCGAATTCAATAAGGGCAAGGTGGACGCCGAGACCTTTCGCCTTGAGTCCGCCTTCCTTGACCGTATCCGCCTGAAGATCAATATCGAGGGCCTTATTACCCGAGGTGTATCCGCCAAGTCCGTCAAGCAGTTGGGCTCGGCCCGCCAGTTTCTCAACAAGGCCAAGCAATTGGCCGCCGGCCATGCCCACCAGGACCCCTACCTGCGCACCAAGGTCCTGCAAATTCAGGCCCATTTGGATGAGATCAACGGCAAGGGCCCCGCAGTGGCAGCCAACGGTACCCCCACCCCTGGCGCTCCGGAGGCGCCCAAGGCCCAAGCCAAGCCCAAACCCAAAACCGGGGCCCAGCAGTTGGACGACATCGACCTTATCTTCTCACCGAAGAAAAAGTGGTAACAAAAAACGCCCAAAAGGGCGTTTTTTTATGGCTCATGGCCTAATAAAAAAGCCTCCTTGCGGAGGCTTTTTCAAATCACTTGCCGTTATCGACCCACTTGCCGTTCTCGTAGAAGGCCATCCAGCTGGTGGCCTTGCCGTCTTTCTCGGAGCCCACGTACTGGCTCTTGGTCTTACGGGAGAACTTGACCAGGGTTGGGTTGCCGTCCTTGTCCTTGACCGGCGCCTTGGCCAGGTACTTGAACTTCTCCGGCAGCCGGTCTTCGAAGCGCTTGAGCTCTTCGACCTTGGGTGCCCGGGTTTCCCGGGATTTGGGGAAGGTGCTGGCGGCCAAGAAGACACCGGCGGCGCCGTCGCGCAGCACAAAGTGGGCGTCTGACTTGTCGCACTTGAGTTCAGGCAGGGCCACGGGATCTTCCTTGGGCGGCGCCACTTCGCCGTTTTTGAGGATCTTGCGAGTGTTCTTACATTCGCTGTTGGTGCAGCCGAAGTACTTGCCGAAACGGCCGTTTTTCAGCTCCATATTCGAGCCGCACTTGTCGCACTCGATCAAGGGGCCGTCGTAGCCCTTGAGCTTGAATTCGCCGGTTTCCAGCACGTAGCCGTCGCAGTCCGGGTTGTTGCCGCAGACATGAATTTTACGGCCAGCGTCCACCAGGTAGGAGTCCATGGCGGTGCCGCATTTGGGGCAACGCTTCTTGGCGCGCAGGGCGTTGGTTTCCCCTTCCTCGTCGTCCACCTTGATCACTTCCTCACCCGGGGTGAGGTTGATGGTGGACTTGCAGCGTTCCTTGGGCGGCAGGTTGTAGCCGGAGCAGCCCAGGAACACGCCGGTGGAGGCGGTGCGAATACCCATCTTACGGCCACAGGTGGGGCAGTCGATGTCGGTCATCACCATGGCGTTGGAGCGCATTTTCTCTTCGGCGTCGTCCAGGCGCTTTTTAAAGTCGCCGTAGAACTCGTCCAGCACCCCGTGCCATTCCCGGTCGCCGTTGGCGATACCGTCCAGCTCGTTTTCCATGCGGGCGGTGAAATCGTAAGACAGCAGGTTGGTGAAGTTCTCCACCAGGCGGTCGTTGACGATCTCCCCCATTTTCTCGGCGTAGAAACGGCGGTTTTCCACCTTCACATAACCCCGGTCCTGGATGGTGGAGATGATGGAAGCGTAGGTGGAAGGCCGGCCTATGCCGCGCTTTTCCAGTTCCTTGACCAAGGAGGCCTCGGTAAAACGGGCCGGCGGCTTGGTAAAGTGCTGTTTGGGGTCCAGGGCCTTGAGGGCCAGGGACTCGCCCACCGCCACGTTAGGCAGCTGTTCGTCGTCACCTTGGCGCTTCATGGGGGTCAGCACCCGGGTCCAACCGTCAAAGCGCTGCACCCGGCCCTTGGCCTTGAGGGTGAAGTCATTGGCGGTGGCGGTGAGCTGGGTCACGTCGTACACGGCGTTGGTCATCTGGCAGGCCACAAACTGGCGCCAGATAAGCTCGTAGAGGCGCTGGGCGTCCCGTTCCACGTCCAGGTCTTCGGATTTGACCTTCACGTCAGAGGGGCGGATGGCTTCGTGAGCTTCCTGGGCGTTGGCCTTGGCGCCGTAGCCGATGGGGCCGGCCGGCAGGTAGGCGGGGCCAAACTCGCTTTGGATATAGCCCCGTACCGCATCCAGGGCCTCGGCGCTGAGGTTGGTGGAGTCGGTACGCATATAGGTGATGTAGCCCGCTTCATAGAGGCGCTGGGCCAGCATCATGGTCTTTTTCACCCCAAAGCTCAGGCGGGTACTGGCTGCCTGCTGCAAGGTGGAGGTGATAAAGGGCGCCGAGGGGCGGGACTGGCTGGGCTTGTCTTCCCGGTCGGTCACCTGGTAGCTGGCACCTTCAAGGGCTGCCACCGCCGCCATGGCCTGGGCCTCGGTCTGGGGCTTGAAGGCGCTGCCGGCCTGGTGGGTCACCATCATGCGGATGGCCCCTTCCTTGGCTTTGAGGTCGGCGTGGAGATCCCAGTACTCTTCGGGGGTGAAGGCGCGGATCTCCCGCTCCCTTTCCACCACCAGGCGCACCGCTACCGATTGCACCCGGCCGGCGGACAGGCCACGGGCAATCTTTTTCCACAGCAGTGGCGACACCATGTAACCCACGACCCGGTCGAGGAAACGGCGGGCCTGCTGGGCGTTAACCTTTTCCAGGTTGACGTCGCTGGGCTGCTCGAAGGCCTGCTGGATGGCTTTCTTGGTGATTTCGTTGAAGACCACCCGCTGGAAGCGGTCCTGGTCGCCACCGATCAGTTCCTGAAGGTGCCAGGCAATGGCTTCCCCTTCCCTATCCAAATCCGTTGCCAGGTAAACCTTGTCGGCTTTCTCGGCCAGGGATTTGAGTTCGGCCACCACCTTTTCTTTGCCGGGCAGCACCTCGTAATGGGCCTGCCAGTGGTTTTCCGGGTCCACACCCATGCGCGCTACCAAGGCGTTGGTGGCGCTCGTTTTTTTGCCTTTATTGCCACCGCCGCTTGTGGGCAGATCACGAATGTGGCCAATAGAAGATTTTACGATGAAGTCCTTACCAAGATATTTATTGATGGTCTTGGCCTTGGCTGGGGACTCCACGATCACCAGTGATTTTGCCATGTCTCTCTTAGGGTTGGTTGGCTGGGGGCCCGTCTGGGTGGCCCATATATAGTGTTTTGACTTCGATGATGCAAGGCGCAAGCTCGAAGTCGGCTATTTTTCTAATTAATTCAACTTATCCATCATTTGCAAGGTCAGAGGGTTACCGATAACGGCAACAGGTATAATGCGGTCAAGCTTTAACGTCCCTTTAACCTGGGCACCCATAACAAGGAATAGGGCATGAAACATTTCGAAGTCAATTTTGACGGCCTGGTCGGCCCCACCCACAACTACGCGGGCCTGTCCTTCGGTAACGTGGCGTCCCTGTCCAACGCCAAGAATGCTTCCAGCCCCAAGCAGGCCGCCAAACAGGGCCTGCTGAAAATGAAGACCCTTCATGATCTGGGTCTTAAGCAAGGGGTGCTGGCGCCTCAGGAAAGGCCCGACATGGCCACCCTGCGCCGCCTGGGCTTTAACGGCACCGACGCCCAGGTACTGGCCAAGGCCGCCAAAGAGGCCCCCGCCCTGCTGGCCGCCTGCTGCTCGGCGTCCAGCATGTGGACCGCCAACGCCGCCACCATTTCCCCCTCCGCCGATACCCACGACGGGCGGGTGCACTTTACCCCGGCCAACCTCACCAACAAGTTCCACCGCAGCCTGGAACCGGCGGTGACCGGCCGTATCTTAAAGGCGATCTTCAACGACGACCGCCACTTCAAGCACCACAAGCACCTGCCGGACAACGACCACTTCGGCGACGAAGGGGCAGCCAACCACACCCGCCTGTGCAGCCAGTACGGCCATGCTGGTGTGGAACTGTTCGTCTACGGCCGTGAAGCCTTCAACGCCGCCGCCGTGGCGCCGCAAAAATACCCGGCCCGCCAGACCCTGGAAGCGTCCCGCGCCATCGCCCGCCTCCATGGCCTGGACGAGGATACCGTGGTGTTTATGCAGCAAAATCCCGAGGTGATTGACGCCGGGGTCTTCCACAACGACGTGATCAGTGTCGGCAACCAGAACGTGCTGTTCTACCACCAGGACGCCTTTGCCAATACCGAGCGGGATTTTGCTGAAATTCGCCGCAAATTCGGCGAGGGTGACCTGCATTTCATCGAAGTGCCCCGGGACCAGGTCAGCGTCAGCGAAGCGGTCAAGACCTACCTCTTCAACACCCAGGTGGTCACCCTGCCGGCTGGCCATATGGCCATCATCGCCCCCACCGAGTGTGAAGAGTCCGAGGCGGTCAACCGTTACCTGGCCCAGTTGGTGGAAAAGGACACCCCCATCAAGGAAGTGCGCTACATCGACGTCAAACAGTCCATGCGCAACGGTGGCGGCCCCGCCTGCCTGCGCCTGCGAGTGGGCCTGAACGACGAAGAGCTGGCGGCGGTCAACCCCGCTTGCCTGCTGGACGACGCCCTCTTTAACCGCCTCAACGGCTGGGTGGACAAGCACTACCGGGACGAGCTGCTGGTGGCCGACTTGGCCGACCCGCAGCTGCTGGTGGAAAGCCGCCAGGCCCTGGACGAGCTGACCCAGCTCCTGGCACTGGGATCGGTGTATCCCTTCCAGCGCGACTGACCCAAGCCCGGCATTGCCGGGCTTTTTCGTGATCCCGGTCCCCAAGTGGTCGGTTGTTACCGCCCCGGCTAAGCTGCTAGATTAGCGGGCATTTGCTAGCAACCACGTGGATAGGCCATGACAAAACAACAAGGAAAACTGGGCCTTACGGCACGCATCGTCATAGGTATGGTGCTGGGTTTCATCACCGGACTCATCTGCTTCTATTTCACCCCTACCCCCGTACCCGGTGTTAAGACCGAACCCGGCTTCATCCAAACCTGGCTGACCCAGGGCCTGTTCCAGATCGGGGGGCAGCTCTTTATCGCCTCCTTGAAGATGCTGGTGGTGCCCCTGGTGTTCGTGTCCCTGGTGTGCGGTACCTGCTCCTTGTCCGATCCCAGCAAGCTGGGCCGGCTGTCTGGCAAGGCCATAGGCCTGTACCTGCTGACCACCGCCATCGCCATTAGCCTGGCCATCTCCATGGCGCTGATCGTCAAGCCCGGTGTCGGCGTGGACCGCCATGTCGAAGAGGGTTACACCCCGGCGGCGCCGCCGTCTTTGACCGATGTGTTCACCAACCTGGTGCCCACCAACCCCATCGAAGCCATGGCTTCGGGCAACATGCTGCAGATCATCGTCTTCGCAGTGCTGTTTGGGGTGGCCGTGGCCCTGTCCGGCAAGGCCGGTGCGCGTATCGCCAAGCTCTTTGAAGACTTCAACGAAGTGATCATGAAGCTGGTCACCATCTTGATGAACCTGGCCCCCTACGGCGTGTTCTTCCTGATGGCCAAGCTTTTTGCCGGCAGCGGCCTTGAGACCCTGGGCAACCTTATCAAGTACTTCCTGCTGGTGCTGGCGGTGCTGCTGATGCACGCCTTTATCAGCTACCCGCTGCTGCTCAAGCTGCTGACCCGCCTCAACCCCTTTATGTTCCTGCGCAAGATGCGTGACGCCGCCCTCTTTGCCTTCTCCACCGCCTCCAGCAACGCCACCCTGCCGGTGACCCTGGAGACCGTGACCAAGAAGCTGGGTGCCAAGAACAGCATTGCCTCCTTTACCGTGCCCCTGGGTGCCACCATCAACATGGACGGCACCGCCATCATGCAAGGGGTGGCCACCGTCTTTATCGCCCAGGTTTATGGCATGGATCTGAGCCTGACCGACTTCCTGATGGTGGTGCTGACCGCCACCCTGGCCTCGGTGGGCACCGCCGGTGTGCCCGGGGTAGGCCTGGTGATGCTGGCCATGGTGCTGACCCAGGTGAACCTGCCGGTGGAAGGTATCGGCCTTATCATCGGTGTCGACCGCCTGCTGGACATGACCCGCACCGCCGTGAACATCACCGGCGACGCCATGGTGACGGTGGCCGTGGCCAAATCCGAGGGGGAGCTGGACGAGGAGGTCTTTAACGACCCGGCCGCTGCCCGCAAGGAAGAAGAGGTGCACCTGCCGCACCGCAGCTGACAAAAAGCCCGGCAAATGCCGGGCTTTTTCATAAGGGCGGCCGGGGCCGGCTCAAAGACCTGAAATACTGGGTATTGTCGTAAAAGTCCGCCGCTGCGTTGGCCGGCCACCAGCCCGGCACCCCCAGCAGCGGCAAGGGGGAGAGCAGCGCCTTGTCCTTCAGGGCATCGCCGGCCAAGGCCAGGGCCAGCACCTGGTCCAGGTAGCCGTAGCGGTCCTTGATGTTCCAGGCAAAGTAGTCGGCCTCCACCAGCACCGGGAACATCTTGGCGGTCAGCCCCAAATAAGGGGTCAGGCCCTGCTCGTAGACCGCGTGGCCAAAGACCCGCCCTTCAATCTGCCGGCCCCAGGCGCCGCGCCTGGCCACAAAGGCGGACTGCCAGCGGTGCTGGCGCAGATCCTCAAGCAGCGACAGGTCACTTGCCACCACCAGCACCCCGCACTCATCAAAGAGGGTCAGGCTGTCCCGGCGCAAGGTCCTTGGGTGCAGGCCATGGGCGTCGATATCGGCCACGTGCTGGCCGTTGAGCATGGCCTTGGCCCGGGGAAAAAGGGCCCAGGCCAGGGCGTTGAACAGGTCGTGCCAGTTACGCTCGCGGGTGGGCACCCGGCCACTGGCCAATACCTGGGCTTCGTAATAATCGCTTGGAGCGTCGGCACAAAACTGCACCGGCTGGCCGGACAGGGTCTGGGTGCCGGGGGCCAGCCATTGGCCCAGCTGGGCCAGATCTGGGAAGTCTGCGGCTTGCCCCAGGGCCGTAAACAGGGTCGCCAGGTCCTGGTAGAGCCCCTGGTCAAGGAAGGTGGTTTGCCAGTCCACGTCGGTCTCTGTCATCCATAAAAGGGCGCCAGTGTAGCAAAACGGCCGCTTTTTCTGGTATCACTGGTGCATCCCCTGTATAGGCTCTTGAATAGTGATCAGTAAGATACTAAAGCGAGAATAAATGAAATTTGGCGAAAATTCGCGGGAAGAAATTCAGGCGTGACGCGGGTTTGTGGGGAATTGAGCGAGGGGGTGGCCATTGATGGCTGCCCCTTTTTGAACGGGCGGGGAGTTTGATCAATGGTGCGCTGGGGCTGAGTTTTGCGCTTGTGTATTGAGCACAGTTCCGGGCGGGTTTGCTGGGCTTTAAACCGGCTTTAAAAAAGGCGCCAGACGGCGCCTTTTAAACTTTGAGGCTAGTCGCCCACATCTTTGGCGATGTGCACCACTTGACCTATCACCTGGAAGTTGTGCTGTTCGTCTTTGGGTACCACTATCTCAGGGTAAACCTTGTTATCTGACAGCAGCACCCACTTGTCGAGACGCTGCTGAAAGCGTTTGACCATCAGCGATTCATCCTGCCTAAAGACGTATATGTGGCCATCTTTAGGCGTTTTCCTTGCCGTGTTTATAACCAGGCTGTCGTTGTTGCCTATCGTTGGGTACATGCTGTCGCCTTTGGCCCAAACGATAACCAGATCCTTTTCAGCAAAGCCTCTAAAAGACAGCCACTTGCGACGGAATGCTAAATGCCGGACTGGAGGCTGATCGTCGCCGTTGAAGCTGCCATGTCCAGCTGACACCTGGACTCGGTAACCAGGGATAAGCGAGAACTCTGCCATGAAGTCGGTGCTGGGTTCGTAGCTCGCAACCGTGTCTTTTACCTCATATGCCTTTTTTAAGGCTTCTCTGGCCTGTGATGGCAACAACGCTACGTGATACTCCGTTGCTCTGGAGCCTGCACGCCTGCGCGTCATAGCAGTGTTATCTGCTGCGAGATGCTCAAGTTCTTCCTGGACGCGCTTATCCGTTGTTGGCATGCCAGGTAGCCCAGCTACCTCAGCAGCCGTTACCCATTCCAAGTCGTGCTTAGGTTGGCCCTTTGGGTGTCTATTTTCGTCACCAAGGGCGAGCCAGTCCAAAGAAACCCCTCCCCCCTCAGCCAAAGCAATAAGGCTGTCCAGCGTCGGCTTACTAACGCCAGACATGTAGTTATGCAGCTTGCTGTATGACATGCCAATGTTGCGCGCAAACTGTCGACCGCCACCGGCCTCATTAACCAGCGTTCTCAGTCTAGTGATGAACAGTTCAGTTCCTTTCTCGCTATCAACAATAGGAACGCCGTTCCCTTTCCCGTTCGCTTGTTCCTTTTTTTCGTCATTCATTGCTGTGTGGCCTCTGGCGCGTGGTCCCATCCATGGATACCTGCTCTACAAAAAGGAACAAATAACTGTTGACCTGTTCCTTTTGGTGATCAAGACTTGTTCCTAAGTTTGATAATCCAAACGAGTTATCAGGATGCATAACAAACAAGAATCGCAGAAATTTCCCAAAATGGGAACTCCAGCCAAGGACATGCACCGCGCTGACATCATTGCAGCGCTTAAAAAACGCGGTACATCACTCAGCGCACTGTCACGAGACCACGGGTTGTCGTCTGGAACTTTGGCTAATGCCATGGCTCGCCCATGGCCAAAAGGCGAACGGATTATCGCTGATGCTATAGGGCTGGAAGTAAATGAGATCTGGCCAAGTAGATACCCAGAACTTCAAGGAGAGAGCGCATGACACAAGGACGTGAATGGCTCTCTGCCGCCGAGCTTACCGGCTTGGCCGACCTGCCAGGTACCGAGCGCGGGATGCGCAAATTCCTGGACCGCTTGGCCGAGGCTTACCCGGAGAAAAAACGCAAACGTGCTGGTACCAAGGCCTTTGAGTATCACTACTCACTGCTGCCGGAACATGCCCGTGCTGCGCTGCTAAAACGGCTTGGCCTGGTGCAACTGGGCAACCAAACCTTTGCCGCTCCTAAAACCAAAGCTCAGCGCTATAGCCCCGAGGCACTGTGGGCGAATTGGGAACGGGCCGGAGACAAGGCCCAGGCCAAAGCCGCCGAGCGCCTGGAGCTGGTTAACGCGGTAGCGATGATGGTGCAGTCAGGCACCAAGCTGATGGATGCTTACCAGTTTGTGGCTGACAACTTCAACGCCGCTTTACCGACGCTGCGCCGCTATTGGGCGATGGTCAAAGACATCGACCCGGCCGACTGGGCACCGGCACTGCTGCCCAAAAACAAACTGGTGGCGCAGAACATTAAGGACCAGCGCCGGGCCGAAGTAAGCCCCGAGGCGTGGGACTACCTCAAAGCCGAGTACCTGCGTCTGGAACAACCCACCTTTAGTGCCTGTTATCTGCGTACCTGCGCCGCTGCCAAAAAGCTCGGCTGGCAAGTGCCAAGCGAAGACAGCCTGCGGCGCCGCCTTGACGCCGAAGTGCCGCACGAGCACCAGGTACTGCTGCGCCAGGGCGAGCACGCCTTAATGCAGCTTTACCCGCCCCAGCAGCGCAGTGTGCTGGATGTTGCAGCCATGGAGTGGATCAACGGCGACGGCTACCAACACAACGTGTTTGTGAAGTGGCACAACGGCGAAGTGATCCGCCCTAAAACGTGGTTTTGGCAGGACATTCGCACCCGCAAAATCATCGGCTGGCGCACGGATATCAGCGAGAACACCGACATGATCCGCCTGGCGCTGCTGGACGTGATCGACAACTACGGCATTCCCAGCCATATCACCATCGATAACACCCGCGCTGCCGCCAATAAGTGGCTGACGGGCGGCGTGCCCAACCGGTACCGGTTCAAGGTCAAAGCTGACGATCCACTTGGGCTTATTCCAATGCTGGGCATCAAGCTGCACTGGACCTCCGTTTTCTTCGGCAAGGGCCACGGCCAGGCCAAGCCCATCGAACGCGCCTTCGGCGTCGGCGGTCTGGAAGAGCTGGTCGACAAGCACCCGGCCCTGGCCGGCAGTTACACCGGCCCCAACCCCATGGCCAAGCCTGACAATTATGGTGAACGGGCGGCTACGGTAGCCGAGTTTGAGCGCGCCCTGGCCGAAGGCGTGGCGATGTTCAACGCCCGCGCCAACCGCAAAACCGAAGCCTGCCGGGGCGTGCTGAGCTTTGATGATGCCTTTGCCGAAAGCTACGCCGCCGCCACAGTGCGCAAAGCCAGTACCGAACAACGCCGCCTGTTGCTGCTGAGCGCCGAAGCGGTGCGCGTGACCAGGCACGGCACCATTACCTTGGATGCGGGCGGCAAAATAGCCCAGCGCCAGAACCGCTACCACCACGAAAGCCTGCTGGCCATGGTTGGCCAAAAGGTGGTGGTGCGGTTTGACCCCGACGCGCTGCACAGCAGCGTGCACCTCTACACCCTCAATGGCCTTTACCTGTGTGAAGCCGCGTGCCTTGAAAAAGTCGCGTTTGGCAGCCGCAGCGAGGGCCGCGAACACGACCGCAAACGCAAGCAATTTGTCCGGGCGAACAAGGACGCCGCCACCGCCCACCAGGCCATGTCAGCAATGGAAGCTGCCCAACTGTTACCCGAGCCAGAAATGCCTACCACGCCAGCCCCTGCGGCCAGCGAGCTGGTGCACCTGCGCGACGGCAACACCTTACGCAAAGCCACCACCCGCATTGAAGCTGCCGCCGAGGTTGTCACTGACGTTGACACCGAAACGGCCTTTAACCGGGGCGTTGCCCAACTGATGGCGCAGCGCAACAAAGACCGCCTTTAAGGGAGAGCACCATGAGCGTTGTTGAACTGAAAACCAAAACCACCAGCACCATTGAACAGGTGCAGGCCCTGATTAACGCTGGTGATACCAATGGCTCTGCTGTTGCCCGCGCTATCGGCGTAAGCCCGGCAGCCATCAGCCAGGTACTCAAAGGCAGCTACAAAGGCGATACGGACCGCATCGTTAAGGCGCTGGCCAGTTGGCTTGAGCTGCGCAATACCCGCACCAACACGCTGCCCACTGCGCCCCGGTTCGTGGAAACCCAAACCGCCTCCAACATCTTTGGGGCATTGGGCTATGCCCATGCCGCCGAGACCATCAGCGTGGTGTATGGCGCATCAGGGGTGGGCAAAACCACTGCCGCCCGCGAGTACGCCAGGCAGCACAGCAATGTGTGGCTGATCACCGCCTCGCCCAGTTGCGCTACCACAACTGAAATCCTCTTTGAATTGGCGCTGGAGCTGCGCATGGACGATGCGCCACGGCGTAAGGGCCAGCTTAGCCGCGCCGTTAAGCACCGCCTGCAAGGCACCGGCGGCATGGTGGTGGTGGACGAAGCTGACCACCTCGAATACGCCGCCCTGGAAGAGCTGCGCATCCTCCAGGAGCAGACCGGCATCGGCATGGTGCTGATGGGCAACAACCGGGTTTACACCCAGCTGACCGGTGGCCGCCGCAGCGAGGATTTTGCCCGGCTGTTCTCCCGCATTGCCAAAAAGATGGGCGTGCACAAAGCCAAGCAAACCGACGTTAAAGCCATCGCCGCCGCCTGGGGCATCAGCGGCAACGGGGAGCTGGCACTACTGCAACAGATCGCCGAGCGCCCCGGCGCCCTGCGCATCTTGAACCAAACCCTGCGCCTGGCCGCGATGCTGGCCGGTGGCAGCGACCAATCCCTGGGCGAGCAGCACATCCGCGCCGCGTTCAAAGACCTCGAAGGCAACGAGTAAGGAGCCTGACATGCAACCCAAAACCATGACCCCGCAAAACCAGGCGATTTGTGCACAAAGCCTGGCCCTGACCAAAGCCCTGCAACGCCTGGCAAGCCAAGGCGTGCAGATACTGGCGGCTGAAACGGGCAACACCCGCCCGGTGATCACCGTATTGCGCCCAGGCAAGAAGCTGGCCTGTGAGGCCGTCAGCGTGAGCTGCCGTGCGAACGGCCGGCTGACCAACAAAAAGGTGGCCCGTTACGGCGGGTGCCTGGTCCAGTGGCAGGAGGAACGGGCATGAGCGTCAAGCTGGAAATCATCATCACAAGCACCGCGATCGCCAGTGGGTCACACATCAACGTGGTGAAAAACAAGCTCACCCAGGGTGATGCCATGGAAGAGGCCTTTCATATGGCGCTGAGCATGGAACTACACGAGGCCATTAAGCGCGCCTCTGCCGTTGTCCAGCAAGCCGCTAACCAGACAGAACAGAAATTACAGGAGAAGCACCATGTCCACTAACACCCAAACCGGCTATCGCAAAAACGCCCTTGGCCACCTGGTGCCCGAAGACAAGATAAAGCCCATTGACGTTATCCGTGACGACTTGGTGATGCGCCTTGTGCAGCAGGCCCAGGCTGAGCAGCAGCGCCTGGCCGCCTTTAAGGCTGGCGCAATGAGTGAGATTGCCTCGTTCGTGGAGCTGTCTGCCGAGCAGTACAACGTCAACTGGGGCGGCCGCAAAGGGAACGTCAGTTTGACCAGCTACGACGGTGAATACCAAGTGCAGCTGGCACAGGGCGAGCACCGCAAGTTTGACGAACGCATTCAAGCCGCCAAGAGCCTGATTGACCAGTGCATCGGCGAATGGTCAGAAGGCGCCAGCAGTGAGCTGCGGGCGCTGATTGACCACGCCTTTAGGGTCAACAAGGAAGGGCACATCGACGTTAACCAGGTGCTGAGCCTGCGCAAGCTTTCCATTGAGCACCCCACATGGCTGGCCGCCATGGACGCCATTGCCGACTCCATCAATGTGGTGGGCACCAGCAGCTACCTGCGCCTGTACCAGCGGGATGAGCAGGGCCGGTACAAACAGCTGTCCCTTGATATCGCCAAGCTGTGAGGTGGCCAGCATGAAGCAATCAACCCGCTTTTGTCTTATCGAAGCCTGCTTGCTCCGGCATGGGCTGGTGCGCCGTCGGCACATCTGCGAAGGCTTCGATATCAATCTGGCCAGTGCCACCAGGCTCTTTAACCAGTACCGGGAGCAGCACCCTGGAAACATCAGCTACGACCCAACGGTTAAGGCCTACATCAAGGCAGACGCATTTGTCCCATCGCAGTTGGCAGAGCTGATGTGTGGGGAGGGATCGCCTGCTTCCGATGGTGCGGCGTTACTCATGGCCAAGGACTACTTGGACTCGTTCAGAACCGTAACGGGGATTGACCTCAACTAAGCGCGAAACGCCCCTCCGGGGGCGTCTGCCGGGCGTGGTGGTCCGGTACTGATGAGCAGCCGAGGAGAACCCATGAACGAACAAATGCACGGTTTGGTGACGGGCAATGTTCAGCACATCACCAAGACCCTCAACACCCTGACCAAAGTCAGCCCGATGGATGCAGCGGTGAAAGCCACTGCTGCACTGCATTGCCTGCAAGGGCAACCAGGCCAAGAGCAGCGCCGCCTGGCGTTGCTGAGTGCTGGCAAAGCTGCACTAGAGGCGTTGGCCAAATGAAGTACGTTGCAGCAGCCATGACCATGACCGCCAACGTGGTAGCCAAAAAAGGCAAGCCGGTGGTGGTCGAGTTGGGCGAGTGCGAAAGCCTGAGCGAAGCCGTGGCCAAGGGCGCCAAGCAATTGGGCGCCGTGGTGTTCGCTGATGTGCTGCTGCAACACGACCGCCCAGGGCCGAAGAACAAAGTTATCAATAAGCGCTGGCTGGTGATGCCGGCACAGGAGGGAAAGTGAACGCAAGCATGACCGAAAACATCGCCCGTCTGCTGATGACGGCCGGCAACTACTACGGCTCTGCCGAGCTACGGACGGCTTTTGGCCTGTCCAGCAAGCAGGCCAGCACGGTGCTGCGGCTGTTGCACACCACAAGCCGCTACCAGTTGGTCGTCAAGAAGGAGCCACTGCGGGTCAAGGTGCTGGCCATAGGCCCAGTGGTACGGGAAGGGCGGCAGCCGACCCAGAAGGAGCTGAGCGAACGCCAGCAGGCCCAGATCCAATATCTCAACACCCAAGTCTTTAAGCGCCAGGGCCAGGCCGCCGTGGGAGGTACTCATGCCGGCTAACAGCATTACAAAGGAGCAATGGGCGTCCGTTCAGGAGGAATTGGCAGGAAGCTTCGCCATGGTGGCGTTCCAGCATGGCGAGGTTCGGGTCAGCATCAACCGTGCGCGGGTCAGTGAGAGCCGTTCGGCCTTGGCAGTCTACTTGGATGGTCAGATCTGCGTCAGCTGGGGCCACCCCTGTGTCAAGGACGGCTACAGGGAGGACATTTGCCGATACTGGCGCAGGCGCTCCAGTGCTGTGTACAGCCCAAAGGAGAAGGCCAGACTCATCAAAGCCTACGGCAAGCGCCGAGTAAAGCAGCACTTCCCTAACCTGGATGACGCTTATGTCTGGTGGGATTGCACCTTCAATACGGCGCAGTCACTGGTGACCCAGTTCAAGAAGCTGGACGGGCTCAAGGTCCTGGCCATCGGCTTTGCCGCATGCCAGACCTTGGCAGGGGGCGAGCATGGCTTCTAAGCAGCAAATCACCCTGATCCATGTGGCCCGCAGCCAGTTGGGCCTTGATGACGAGCTGTACCGGCAGGTGCTGGCCAACCTTTGCTCCGGTAAAACCTCCAGCAAGCAACTGACCATTGAACAGGCTGATGCGGTGCTGGAGCACTTCAAAACCCGAGGCTTTAAACCCACTGTTAAACAGGCTGTAAATGACCGTCGAATGAGCCCTAAAGCGGGGAGTGGCAAGGTGGCTGAGGTCGATAAAATTCGGGCTATTTGGATCACGATGAGCCAGCAAGGTTTTGTGCGTGACAGCTCAGAAACAGCGCTCGACAAGTGGGTGGCCAAGGTGACGGGTGTTGCGCATGTGGGGTGGCTAAAAACCAACAGCGCCGCCCAGGCCCTGGAAGCGCTCAAGAAATGGCACACCCGTGAAATGGAGCAGGCGCTGGCTCCGCATTGGGGGGCATTTGCCCAAAGCCGCCTTTACATCACCCTGGGTGATTACCGGCGCCTTGGCCGTGCCGTCCACGGCGGGCGGTGGTATGAGGCCCTGTGCGCCCTGTACAGCAAGCACCAGGAGGCGAAATGAAGCTGAGCCGCTGCCCTGTGTGCAAATCTAATCTGCACCTTGATGCCATGGTGAGTGATGAGGCAGCCCGCGAGCTGCTGGCCTTTGTGGTCAAACTGCCACAACGGCTTGGCCAGGCGCTGGTGCAATACATCGGCCTTTTTCGCCCGGAAAAGAGTGACCTTTCAAACAGCCGTGCCCTGCGGTTGATGCAAGAGGCTATGGCGTTAACCAGCAATGAAACCCAGCTGCGCGAAGCGCTGGAGAGCACGGTGGCCAGCCTCTTTAAAAAACGGGGCGAGCACGGCTGGCAGCCGCTGACTAACCACCAGTATCTGAAAAAGGTGCTGGATACCATGCCAACCGCTTCTACCGCTGTAGCGCCGGAGAGCAAGCATAAAAGCTTGGAGATACGCGGCAGCCACTCACTGAGCAAAGAACAGAACGAAGCGCTTTTCCAAGAGCAAATGGCACGATTCGGAGGCAAGCATGGCTGAGCAACAACTGGACATGATGGGCACCGACCTGGACCAAATTCTGGCGCACCTGGACCAACTGAGCGACAGCGACGTCAAGAAGCTGTGGCCACAAACATTGGTTAACCTGGTTGAGGTGTTTGAGGCCGCCTTCAAACGAGAGGGCTTAAGCGAGGATGACGCCAAAGGTCTGGCTAAGGTGGCGGTGGTCAGCCAGGCCCATTACATGGGCGGCAGAACCTTCTACCTGCCGCGAGACGAACGGCTGAAAAAGGCGCTTCGTAATATCCGTATCTGGCAGGAGTTTACAGGCCGGAATAAGCATGAGCTGCTGGAGAAGTATCAGCTCACCATGTCGCAACTGGTTAATATCATCAACGAACAAAAAGCACTACAGACGGCCAAGGTGCAGATGCAACTGCTGTAGTCATACGGTAAATTAGCGATGCTCAAGGACGACACGAAGGGAGAAGCCATGAAAAAGAACCTGGTGATAATTGCCGCCGCATTGTTGGCTGGCTGTGCTGCTGCCCCACATAACTACCAGCCGGTAAAACAGCCTTTTAGCTTCCCTGCCGTGGGTAGCGTGGAGACAGTACAGGTTGGCCAGGCGATGCTAAAGCAAGGCGTTGCTGCCAAAAGTGAGGCCATCCACCTGGACAACGAACAGGTAGCAGGCCGTTATACCTTGCTGGCTGGCAGCTACCCTAAAATTGGCGAAGACAGCCAATACAACTACTACTCAGCAATGACCGTTGATGGCCGTTACATCACCTTTGGCATGTTTGATCTGGCAGCCCCAACGGCATCATTCCGCATCGATAAGCAGACCGGTAAAGTCTGTATTTATCGGCCAGAAGACACGGTGCCCTGCGCCGATGTGACGTACACCAAAGACGTGGTGAATGCGCCCAATGCAGGCGGCTCTGAGCAAGCGCTGATTTATGAAGGCAAAGCCAACAACCAACTAAAAGTTGCCTACCGAGAGACAGGCAGCAAGGCTGGTAACGTTAATGGCAATGCCATCTATGACTTGTCAGACAGCAAGATCATTGGTTACAAAGGCGCAGAAATCGAAGTGATCGAAGCTACAAATACCAGCATCAAATACAAGCTTATAAAGCATTTCTAGCCGGTCTCTTTTTAAACAAATACTTGAATCCCACTCCTACCCCCCTCTTTAACAAACTGGGCTCTCACACACAGAGCCCAGTTTGTTTATGTCCTCCAAAACTTTCACGCTTCGCCGCCGCTATTTTGAGCATGGCACCTTTGGTGAACTGGTCGACAACAGCGGTAACCGCCTTGCGGTCACTGTTGAATGCCCCTGGCTGAACAACCAGCCAGGTAAGAGCTGTATCCCCGAGGGAACCTACACCCTGGCCCCTCACAACAGCCCCAGCAAAGGCATCTGCCTGGCTATCTCGGGCCCCTCGCTTGGGGTCACGGTAAACGGCCCCAGTTTACGTACCCACTGCCTTATCCACGTTGCCAACAAGGCCAGCGAACTTGAGGGCTGCATTGCTCCGGGTGAGCGCTTCGGCGTGGTTAGCAATGAATGGGCGGTGCTCAACAGCCGCAACACCTTGGACAAGGTGTTGGCCGCCGTAGGCTTGGAAGCCACCCTGGTTGTCCGGGGGCAATGATGGGCGCCAACTGGCAGTGGTCATTTGCTAAAGGCCGGGCAGACCGCCTGGCCGCCGAGCTGCGCCACTACCACACCGGGCAGCCCGCCGGGGAACCTGGCTTGCATAGCCACGATGGCACTATGCAGAGCCAGTATCACAGAGGATGGTCCAGCCCCTCTCCCGTTGAAATTTACCAGCACATTCACCACCCCAACCCTCCAAGGAAATAGCCATGAACCCCAAAGTGCTTTTGGATTTGCTTGTTGCTGCCGGCAAGAACGTGGTCGCGGCCCTTATCACCAAAAAAATGGTGCTGTGGGCGCTAGAGCGTTACGCCGCCAGTACCAAAACCAAGGTCGACGACTTTGCCGTGCAGCTTGTTGAAGGCGGCCTGGAGGCCGACACCAACAAGATCCAGGCTGCTGTGCAGGGTTTGACAGACGCGTGGCTCAAAGAAAAGGACACCAAGCCCAATGCCTGATCTGTTTGACCGCGCCAGCGAGCTTGAAGAGCAGCAGCGCCAACGGGCGCTGTCTGCGCATGCCGCCATACGCCAGCCCGCACAGGACAAAGACGCTCAAGGCCGGGTGTGGTGCATTGATTGTGGCGTGCAGGTGTCACCCAAGCGGCTGGTGCTGCTGCCATCGGCGCCGCGCTGTGTGGATTGCCAGGAAATAGCCGAGCTAAGGAGCCGCCATGGGATGGCTTAACCCGGAGTGGTCGCCGCTGTATATCGCCCTGGCCAGCCTGGCGCTAAGCGTTGTGGTGGCCCTGCTGCAACTGACCTTTGCCAAGCGGCAGGAGCTGAACGACCTGGCCCGAATGGTAGACGGCCTGGAACGGCGCATCGAAGACCTGCCAAGCCAGCGCGATCTGCACGAGCTGAGCATCAAAATTGCCGACCTTAATGGCCAGATACAGGGCATTGCCCCGGCACTTAAACGCATGGAGCGCATCGGCGATCTGTTATTGGAAAACGAACTGAAAGGGGGTGACCGCAAATGATGGCCCAACTGCTGCAAGAGCATCAGCGACTGGTGATCTTACGCCTGCTGCATGAAGCCAGCGGCATGGATTTGAACGAGTCCATTT
Source organism: Gallaecimonas xiamenensis 3-C-1 (assembly GCF_000299915.1). NCBI lineage: Bacteria > Pseudomonadati > Pseudomonadota > Gammaproteobacteria > Enterobacterales > Gallaecimonadaceae > Gallaecimonas > Gallaecimonas xiamenensis. Next base: position 98,317 of record NZ_AMRI01000009.1, on the reverse strand, counting down.
TGCAAGACGGGCTCGACGCCTACGGCCTGGACATCAGCCGCGACAACCTGCGGGTGCAGCTGGCCTGGCTGGCAGAGCAAGGCATGCTGAGTTTGGAGCCGGTAGGCCGCTCACAAGTGGCCAGGCTCACTGTGCGCGGCGAAGACACCGCGAGGGGCCGTGCCCGCGTGCCAGGCATTAAGCGCCCCAGCGCCGGAGACTAACCCATGAGCGACAGAACCACCCGAGGGCGGCGCTCTAAGGTAGACCTGCTGCCGGAGGATATCCGCCGCGAACTGGACGGTATGCTGCGCGATGGCCGCTTGAGCCAGGTGGAGATCCTGGAGGCGGTGAACGAGCTTATTGAGCAGTCAAAGCTGCCAGAAGACATGCAGCTCAGTCGCCCTGGCCTTAACCGCTACGCCAGCAAAATGGAGGCGGTGGGCAAAAGCTTGCGGGAAATGCGCGAGATCACCCAGGTCTGGACAGCTGAGCTGGGCAACAAGCCCACCGGCGAAGTGACCAAGCTGATTCTTGAAATGGCCCGTAGCCAGCTGTTTAAGGCGCTTTTAAACGAGTCGGAAGGGGGCGAGGTTGCCGACGTGGGCATGATTAAAGACGCCATGCTGGCCGTCCAGCGCCTCGAATCGGCCGCCATGCAAAGCCACAAGCGCGAGAAAGAGATCCGCCAGGCCTACGCCGCCGAGGCGGCGGCGGCCGTCAGCGAAGAGCTGCGCGGTGAGGACGGCATGAGCGAGCAACTGGAAGACCGCATCCGCCAGATCCTGTTGGGGAAAGCCTGATGAGCAAAGTCTTCCACCAGGTAATGGCCGCCGTCTGGGGCACGCTCTTTGCCTTGTTGTTGCTCACCGCCCTGGCCACCAAGGCCTGGGGCATGGCCCTGTTCTTTGGCGGGGCGCTGTACCTGCTGGCCAAGTCTTTTGCCTGGATAGGAGGCCGCCATGGCCACCAATAAGCTTCACCTCACCGCCATCAGCGAACCGCGCAAGATAAATCTCGCCGAGGAGTTGGAGCTGGCCGGGGTGGACGTGCCCCAGGAGATGGTCGACGCCCAGCCCGGTGGTGAGCCTGTGTTTCTGCCTTATCAGCAGCGCTGGTTCGAGGACGAAGCCCAGGTGATGATCGCCGAGAAGAGCCGACGCACCGGCCTGACCTGGGCCGAGGCCGGCCGCAACGTGATCAACGCCGCCAAGCCCCGCCGCCGGGGCGGCTGCAACACCTTCTACGTCGGCAGCAAAAAAGAAATGGCGTTGGAATACATCGCCGCTGCCGCGCTCTTTGCCAAGGCATTCAACAGCCTGGCCGAAGCCGATGTGTACGAGCAAACCTTTTGGGACAGCGCCAAGAAAGAAGAGATCCTGACGTACATGATCCGCTTCCCCAAAACGGGGCGGAAAATCCAGGCGCTCAGCTCTCGCCCGTCAAACCTTCGCGGCCTGCAAGGGGATGTGGTTATCGATGAGGCCGCATTCCATGAAAGCCTCGAAGAGCTGCTTAAAGCCGCCCTGGCTCTCACCATGTGGGGCAACAAGGTGCGGCTTATCAGCACCCACAATGGCGTTGATAACCCCTTTAACACCTACATCAACGACGCCCGCGAAGGCCGCAAAGACTACAGCGTGCACCGCATCACCCTGGACGACGCCATCGAGCAGGGCCTCTATAAGCGCATCTGTTACGTCACCGGCCAAGAGTGGAGCCTGGCGGGCGAGGTGAAGTGGCGCGAAAACCTTTACAAGAACGCCCCCAACACCGAGTGCGCCGACGAAGAGTACGGCTGTGTGCCCCGCAAGTCGGGCGGCAGTTACATCAGCCGGGTGCTGATAGAAGCGGCCATGGTCGCCGACCATTCCGTGCCGGTGCTGCGCTTTGAGGCCCCCGACGACTTCATGGGCTGGACGCCAACCATGCGTGAAGCCGAGGTGCGGGACTGGTGCGAGCAGCACCTGGCGCCGCTATTGGCCGCGCTTAACCCAGAGCATCGCCACAGCTTTGGCGAGGACTTTGCCCGGCGTGGCGACTTAACCGTATTTGTGCCGCTCGCCATTAAGCCAGACCTTCGCAAGCGGGTGCCCTTTGCCGTTGAGCTGCGCAACGTAACCTACGAGCAGCAGCGCCAGGTGATGTTCTACATCTGCGACCGCCTGCCGCGCCTGGTGGGCGCGGCCTTCGATGCCACCGGCAACGGCGGTTATCTCGCCGAGCAGGCGGTGCTCAAATACGGCATTGAAATGGTCGACCAGGTAAACCTTAGCCAAGCCTGGTACCACGAATGGATGCCCAAGCTTAAAGGCGAGTTTGAAGCCTTCAACCTGGAGCTGCCGCGCCACCAGTCGGTGCTTGATGACGTGCAGCACATCAAGCTGGTAAACGGCATTCCCAGCATCGACAAAGGCCGTAAAGACGATGTGCAAGCCAAGGGTAAAGGTAAGCGCCATGGCGACTTTGCCGTCGGCCTCTGTATGGCCGTGCGCGCCTCATACATGGACGGGGGCGCCATCGAATTTACCGCACTACCTGCATCAGCCAGCCGGTGGGATGAAACCAGCCCACAGGCCAGTGATGACTACGTATCAATCAAAGGGGGCTGGTAATGGCCATCGACAAAATCAAGGCCCGCCTGGGCCGCAATAGCCAGGCACTGACAACCCAGCAGACCGACACCGCCCAGGTTGGCTTTGTGCGCCGTGAGTGGGTAGAGCACCCCACCAGCGGCCTGACCCCTGCACGGTTGGCCGAGATCATGCGTGATGCCGAAATAGGCCGCCTGACGGACCAGCTAGACCTGGCCGACGACATCGAAGAGAAAGACGCCCATGTGATGGCTGAGTTGGCCAAGCGCAAGAACGCGCTGCTGGGTAAAAGCTGGTTGATTAAGACCCCACCCAATGCCAGCGATGCAGAGCAGCGCGATGCCGACATGGTGAACGAGGTACTGAACTCGCTACCCGAGTTTGAAGACCTCGTGCTCGATATGGGCGATGCGATCCTGCGCGGCATGAACAACAGCCAGATCACCTGGGACCGCGATGGCCAGCTGTATTACCCGGCCAAACTGGAGACCATACCGGCGCGGCGCTTTACGGTTGACGAAGACAACCCCAACACGGTGCTGCTGCGCCTTGATGGTGGCCTGTCTGCCCCGCTGTGGAAGTGGGGCTGGGTGCAACATAGCCATAAAGCCAAGAGCGGCTACATCGCCCGCGCCGGGCTTATCCGGGTGCTGGCCTGGCCGTTCCTGTTTAAGAACTACAGCGTGCGGGACTTGGCCGAGTTCCTGGAGATTTACGGCCTGCCGCTGCGCCTGGGCAAATACCCCACTGGCGCCAGCGACACTGAAAAATCAACCCTGCTACGGGCCATTATGAGCATTGGCCACAATGCCGGTGGCATCATCCCCAAGGGTATGGATATCGAGTTCCAGGAAGCGGCCAAGGGCGCCAGCGACCCCTACATGGCGATGATGGACTGGGCCGAACGCAGCCAGTCCAAGGCGATTTTGGGCGGCACCTTAACCAGTCAAGCCGATGGCAAGTCCAGCACCAACGCCCTGGGTAACGTGCACAACGAAGTGCGCGAAGAGCTGGTGGCCGCCGACCTTCGCCAAATTGCCAGCACCTTAACCCGCGACTTGGTGTTGCCACTACTTGAGCTGAACGGCAAGGGCGACTACCACAACCCGCGCCGCCGCCTGCGCCTGGAGTTTGACACCCAGCAACCGGAGGACATGGCCGCCTTTGCCACAGCCTTACCGCCTCTGGTGCAGATGGGCACGAAGATCCCGGCCAACTGGGTTAACGACAAGCTAAAAATCCCGGTACCCAAAGACGGCGAGGCAGTGCTGGGGATGGTGCAAACCGGCCTGCCTGGGCAAGAGGCCGCACCGGCAGGCCAGGCCGACTCAGTGCAGCAGACGGCCCTGAATGGGGCGCAAATCACCAGTTTGAGCGAAATCATCCAGCAGGTGCAAAGCGGCACACTCGACACCCAGCGGGCCAAGGCGCTTATCAAGGCCGGGTTCCCCGCCATTGATGACGCCGCCATCAACAACCTGTTGGGTCTGAATCCGGCAGCGCTGAACTTTGCCGCCCTCAAAGCCCAGCCAAAGCCGCAAGACCAACTGGCCGGGTTGACCGCGACGCTGGCCAACAGCGCGGGGCAGCAACTGGACGATGACGTGGCCGCTATAGCCGCATTGGTCGACAAGGCCGAAAGCTGGGATGACGTAGAGCGGGCGCTCATAGAGGCATACAAAGACCAAGGTGCGGCGGCCCTTGCTGGCATCATGCAGCAGGCGATGGCTGCGGCGCAGCTTGCCGGGCGCTACGACGTGGAGCTGGGCAACTGATGGCAGAGTACGGCGGTGTCCAGTTCCAGCAGGCCATTGACTGGTTTAAGGGCAAGCTCAATATGCCCACGGCGGCGTGGGATGACATATGGGGCGCCATGCACACCCGCGCCTTTGTGGTAGCCGGTGCGCAAAAAGCCGATCTGTTAACCGACCTGCGCCGCGCCATGACCAGCGCAATTGAAGATGGCACCCCGTTAAACACCTTTAAAAGCCAGTTTAAAGACATCGTGGCCAAACACGGTTGGGAGCATACCGGCAACGCCGACTGGCGAGCGCGGATCATCTACGACACCAACCTGCGCCAAAGCTACAACGCTGGCCGCTGGCAGCAGCTGCAAAGCTTCGACTATTGGGAGTACCGCCACGGCAACAGCGAGAGCCCGCGCCCTGACCACCTCGCCTGGAATGGCAAACTGTTGCCTAAAACCAGCGCGTGGTGGCGGACCCACTTCCCACAGAATGGCTGGGGCTGCACCTGCTTTGTGCGCGGCTATACCAGCGCCCAGGTAAAACGCCGGGGCTTAACGGTGGCCGATGAGCCGGCACTAGAAACCTGGGACTACACCAACAAGAAAACCGGTGAGGTGATCAAGGTGCCCAAGGGTATCGATGCCGGTTTTGACTACTCGCCCGGCGAAGCCACCTTTGGGCGCCAGCTTTCGGATGATGCAATGGCCCAGTGGCAGGCTGCCAAGGGGGATGCCTGGCAGAGCCTTACCCCAGGGAACTGGCAAACTGCCGGGCGCCCCGAGAGGCTACCTGTGACCAAGACAGACACCGCCTTGGCTGACCGGGTACAGAGCAAAGCTGAGCTGCTGTCGCTGACGAAAAAGGTATTGGGCGGCGCGGAGCGGGTATTCGACAAAGCACCAGTGCCGGTGTACGTGAACGCTGAAACCTTGGCTGAGCATATCGATATTGCCCGCGCCCCGATGCTGCCCCTACTGCCGGAGCTTATCCAGACCCCTGCCGAGGTCTGGGCCGCCTTTGAGCAACACAAAGGCACCGGCCAGGTACAACTGCGCTGGCGTTTTATCAGCATGGTCAAGGCCGGAAAATACCAGGGGCAACTACTGGTGGCGCAGGTGGCCAGGGGGATGCTCGAAGCGTGGACCTTTATTCCGGTTAAGCAGCTTAACTACATCAACAAGCAGCGCCAGGGGATCTTGGTACACGGTGGGGAATAGGATCTCGCAGCAGCGCCAGCACTGCGGACAACAGTTAACGGGTATAGAGCTGGGCCTCACCCGTAACCACTTGAGGAAACCTTAGCACATGGCCGGTACCCATATCACCATCAGCCCGCAAGGGTTCGAGCAAGCGACCAACCTCTTCCAGGAGCTGGCCAAGCGCGGCAACAACCTGGAACCGGCCATGGCTGCTATTGGCGAGTACCTGGTGGGCAGCAACCAAGACCGCATCGTGGCCGGAGTCGATGACGAAGGCAAAGCCTTTACGCCGCTGAGCAAGGTCACCAACGAGCGCAAGACCAAAAACAAAGACAAGGTGCTCATTGAGAATGGCTACCTCTTTAACCTGGTATACCAGGCAACGGCAGATGCCATGCAAATGGGTACCGATAGAGTGCAAGGAGCGATGCTCTATTACGGCGGCACGCGGGACAAGTACCCCAGCCTGTGGGGTGACATTCCGGCAAGGCACTTTATCGGCATCAGCCCCGACGACAGAGACGAGGTGATGGCGATTATCAATGACTACCTCAGCGACGCTGAGAGAGCCTAAGAGGCGCCAGTGGCTACCGAGCTATGAGCGAAGGGGCTTTAAACGCGCACAGGGCGATTTGAAGCGGGTTTAAATCGGGTATGATGCCAGCGTTACCACAGTCAAGCATGGAGCGTTGCAGCGTGAGCGAAGAAGTCGAACAAGGAAAAGGCATTAACGAGTGGCTTAAAGACTATTGGCTGGCGTTAACGGTCGTAGTGGTTGCAGTGCTCGCGGTGACGGCCATTATCTACTTTTACCGTCAAGCCTTTCCCGGTCCTATTGATGCTCAGCACGATGCCTTTGGCACCTTTGGCGATTATGTGGGTGGTCTTCTCAACCCAATCCTATCTTTTCTCACTATTGTGTTGTTGATTTGGTCCTTGCATATGCAGCGCCAAGAGCTGGTGGAAACGCGGAAGGAGCTTAAGCAAGCGGCACAGGCGCAGAGTGAAATGGCAGCGCTGGCGAGAAAGTCTCAAAGGCTGGAAGAAATAGAGCGCATCATTAAACAATGCGCCGCAGAAATAGAGAAATGTGCATCACCTTGTGACACCTACAAGAAGTGTATGGAGGTAGTCGTTGATGCCAATGTAAGGCTAGTGACTTTATGTGATTGGGCTTTTGAATATTATCGACACGGTGGAGCAGAGCGCTATTGCGCTGAAGTTATCTTTAGCGGACTGGAGCTTTGCCAAAAAGTATGGCGCATTCAAACCATCACTGATGGCTCTGATTATCGTCGTCAAATGGTGCTGGGAGTGCATGTTAGAGGTCTTGATGTTGAGGTCTTTCAAATCCTCAAAGGGATACGTGATAGATGGGTGGAATCATCATCAAATCTTGGACTTGATGCCGATCATTCCCCGGGGTTGCTAAATAACAGTGCCAGGCAGAGTATTGTCGCGGTTCTCAGCTCCATGAATACATACGCCCTTGATAAAATCCAAACTATAAAACCCACTCAAAAATAATATTTCCGCCATCTAAATTTTAAACAAACACTTGAATCCCACCCCCTAAACCCTCGGGGCCATCATGGCCCCATGAAAAAACGCCCCCTTACAGCCGCTGTTGCGGCACTCAGTAATCAGTCCAGCACTGTGGTGCTGGGCCTGGCGGCTTGCACTCTCTCCCAGCAAGGCAATGCCAGCGTCCAGCTGCTACCGGATGGGCCGTTCAAGGCTAAGGATGGCCGCCCACATGATGTGCCTGGCGGTCAGTGGCTGATGGATGCTGCCGCCTGGCAAATGCTGAAGGCCGATGCCGCCGAGCGCACCAACGATTACCACTTCGACTACGAGCACCAAACCCTGCGTACTGCCGACAACGGCCAGCCAGCCCCTGCTGCGGGCTGGATAAACCCGGCTGCGCTTCGCTATGAGCCGGGCCAGGGCCTGTTTGCCGACAACGTGCAGTGGACCCCAAAAGCCGAGCAGATGATTGGCGAAGGCGAGTACCGCTACATCAGCGCCGTGTTTGCCTACGACAAAGCCACCGGTAGGCCGCAGCAGCTGTTGCATGTGGCACTCACCAACAATCCCGCTGTAGACGGCATGAAGGCCATTGCCGCGCTCACCGCCCAAACTCCCACCCCGCAACCACCACCAGGAGACAGTGCCATGAATGAGGCCCTGAAAAAGCTGCTGGCCGCGCTTGGTATCAGCATTGATGGCGTTGACCTCAATGATGCCGAAGCCGCCCAGGGGCTTGTTGATAAGGCCCTGAGTGCCATTAAAGGCATGACGGACCAAAGCACCAGCGACAAGCAAGCCGTTGCTGACCTCACCGCCAAGCTGGAAAGCGGCATCGACCATTCCCAGTACGTGCCTGTTGGCGTGTACCAGGAGCTGCTGGCCAAGTTCAAAGACACCGCCACCCATGCCGGTACCGCCGCCCTGACCGCTGCCATCGAGCAAGCTGAAAAGGACGGCCGCATCTATGGCGCCAAAGACCGCGCCTGGCTTGAGGGTGTCGGTAAGAACCAGGGCCTGGCGGCACTGACCGCCCAGCTTGATGGCCGCCCGGCCATCGCCGCGCTCACCGCGACCCAAACCACTGCCAAGCCCCAGCATGACGATAAAGGCCTGGCTGTACTCACTGCCGAAGACAAAGCGGTGGCCAAGTTGCTTGGCATCACCGAGGAAGACTTCGCCAAGCAAAAAGGGGCTAAGTAATGATCATCACTCCTGCCGCTCTTACCGCGCTGATGACCGGCTTTCGAGCCGACTTCGAGGCGGGTAAAGCCCTGGCTGAAAGCCAGTACCTGCAAATTGCCACCGAGGTGCCCAGCACCAGCAAGTCAACCACCTATGGCTGGCTGGGTAAATTCCCGGCATTTCGTGAGTGGGTTGGTGACCGGGTTATCAATGACATGGCCGCGTCCAGCTACGTCATCGAAAACAAGCCGTTTGAATCGACCGTTGGCGTTGACCGCGACGACATCGAAGACGACAACATCGGCGTTTATAAGCCGCTGATGCAGGAAATGGGCCGGGCTTCCACGGTCTTCCCTGACGAACTGGTATTCCCACTGCTCGATGCCGGTGTCAGCACTACCTGCTACGACGGCCAGAACTTCTTTGACACCGACCATCCGGTATACCCCAACGCCGATGGCACCGGGGCCGCTGTTAGCGTCAGTAACTACAACGACAACGGCGGTGCGCCGGGTGCCTTGTGGTTCCTGCTCGACACCACCCGTGCGATCAAACCCTTCATCTACCAGAACCGCCGCTCCATGCAGTTCATGCAGATGAACAAGGCCGATGACGAGCAGGTGTTCACCTCCAAAACCTTCCGCTTTGGCGTCGATTGCCGTGCCAACGCCGGTTACGGCTTCTGGCAGATGGCCTATGCCAGTGGCCAGGAACTGACAGCTGACAACATCTGGGCAGCAATCGGCGCAATGCGGGCCTTTAAGGCCGATGGCGGCAAGCCACTCGGCATTAAACCCAATCTGCTGGTGGTGCGCGGTACCCAGCAACAAGCGGCCGAGGAAGCCCTTAAGGCCAACCTCACCGGCGGCGGCTCCAACACCTTGAGCGGCAAGCTCAAGATCGTTGTTGCTGACTGGCTCTAAGCCGCACTGCAACACACAGGGCGCCGCCTGGCGCCCTGTGAACCAAACAACGGAGTAACCATGCTATGTCCAAAACGACTATCTACACCGCGCTGGTGGTTGCGAGCATCGCTCACGATGGCTATCGCCGTGCTGGCCTCGGCTTTAAAAAGGGCGATAACGCCTTTGCCAACCAACCGCTTACCGATGCGCAACTGGCCGCCATCGAAGCCGACCCGCGCCTGTCTATCAAAAAGGCTGAGGCCCAGTCTGCCAATGCAGCGCCGGGCGGGGCCTTGGACGCTTCGGATGTGGTCGACCCTGTAACGTTCAGCAACGAAGACGGCTTTATCGCCGGCGTCGTTGACCATGACGGTAAGCAGATCGCGCTGGCCGACATGACTGTAAAAGACCTCAAAACCATCGCCAAAGATCTGGACGTTGAAGGCTATTCCAAGCTGAGCAAAGACGCCCTGGTTGATGCCATCCAGGCGGTGAAGGTCCAGGCCGCTACTGACGGCGCCGAGGCCTAACCATGTACGCGGCCCTGGCAGACATGCAGGCCCGGTTTGGTGAGGTCGAGTTAGTCGACCTCACCGACCGCACCGGTACCGGCGCCATTGACCAGGCAGTGCTCGATAACGCCCTGGATGACGCTGCCGCCACTATCGACGGTTACCTGGGTGCCCGCTATCCGCTACCGCTGGCAACCGTTCCTGCGGTTCTGACCCGTGTGGCCTGCGATCTGGCCCGTTACTACTTGTACGACGAACGCGCCACCGAGGCGGTGACCAAGCGCCATGACGATGCCCTGAAGATGCTGCGCTCCATTGGTGACGGCACCGTCACGCTGGGCTTGCCCGACGCGCAAACACCCGAGGGCAGCAACACCAGCACCATCGAGAGCGCGGGCAGCGTATGGGGCCGGGCCAACAGCAAGGGGTTTCTCTGATGGCACTGGCGCAACGGGTGATTGACCGGCTCAAAAGCAGTTTTGACGACGTAGAGGGCTTGCTGGCCCTGGCGGATTATCAAGACCGCAATTTGGCCAAGCCCAAAATCTTTGTCATCGAGCTGAGCGAGCAGCCTGGCCAGGTGGTTGATGGCACCGGCCTTTGGCGCCAGAACGTGACCGTGACCATCGGCGTATTGCTGGTGGTACCGGCTCGCAATAAAGCCAAACCCGACATCAGCGAAGAGCGCCAGCTGATACGCCAGGCGCTCTTTGGCTGGTCAGCCAGTAGCGATTTTGAGCCCATGGCAATGGCCGGTGGCCAGTTGCAACCCTCCCGGCCCGGCATCGCTGCATGGCTGGACAAATTCACAGCTGAGTACACAGAGGACGCCCACCATGCGTAAGACACGAAAAAAGGTGCTGCTGTTTGCCGCCGAAACCGCCTATGGCGTCGACGCTATCGACGCAGGTGAAACCGCCACCGCACTGTTGGGGCGCAATGTCACCATCACCCCCATGGCCGGTGACAACACTTCACTGGACTACGACGACGGCACCTTGGGTAACAGCCCGGAAGTGGCCACCGAGATTTATGGCACCGTAGAAGTTGAGGTGGACTGGGCCGGTTCTGGTGCTGCCGGTACCGCCACCAAGTACGCCCCGTTGTTGCAGGCCTGCCTGCGCGGCCAAAACATCACAGCTGATACCAGCGTGGCCCATGCCATTGATGACACCAGTGAAGCCAGCCTAACCCTGTATTTCCATTACGACGGCGTGCTGCATGCACTGCTGGGTGCCCGTGGCACTTTTAAACTCAATGCCACCGCCAAGCAGTTCCCGACCTTGACCTTTACCTTCACCGGCTTGTTTGTAAAACCCACGGTGGCGGCGATGCCTGCCGCCGATTTTGCGGGCTGGCAGAAGCCGCTCAAAGTCGGGGTGGAGTATTCGGCGTGCACCTTGGGTGGCCAGGCCGTCAAGCTCATCAGCCTGGACTACGACCAAGCCAACACCGTCAACCATGCCGAGTACGTCGGCTTTGAAGAGGTGCAAATCACCGACTTTGCACCCACCGGCAAAATCGTCTTGGAAGCGGCAAGCCTGGGTGAGTTTGACCCCTTCACCGCCGCCAAAGACGGCACCGAAATGGCCTTTGAGTTTACCCACGGCGTGGCCGGTAACCAGGTGAGCTGGGCGTCTAGCCGCGTGCAACTGGGCCGCCCCACTTATGGCGACCAAGACGGCACGCTGACCTATGAACTCCCGCTGATCCCCATCAGCAACGTCGACACACTGACCAACGCTTAAGGAGCATTGATGTTCACCTTTGTTAAAACTCGCATCGTAAAAAACTGGCCTGCGGTAGCCCGCATTGCTGCCGACAACGGCGAGGTTGCTGAGGCGGCCTTCGCCCTCGACTTGGAGCTGGTCAAGGAAGAGCAGTACAGGAGCCTGGTGCAAGGCGGTGATGCGGCTGTTGTGACTGGCCTGGTGAAAGGCTTCTCCGGCATCAAAGACGAGAGCGGCAAAGAGTTGGCGTTTAACGCCGAGAACATGGCCGCTCTGGCTGATGACCCCGCCTTTGTGCGTGCGGTGCTGCGTGCTTACAACGGTGCCATTAACGGCGAGGCGGCCCGAAAAAACTCGTAGACGCGATAGAAGCGGCCCTGAACCAGGCGCCGCAGCTGTCGCGCAAAGAGCAGTTGGAATTGGAGCGAGAGGCCGCCGCCTTTGGTGTGCCCCTCGAAGCGGAGGAAAGCCCTGACATTGAGGTCTGGGACGAGCACAGGGACGCGCTCAACTGGTGGTTTGAGATAAAGGACCTGCTGCGCTGGACACCCAGCCCCATAGGCCCGTACTGCGAGGGCCTGGACGTGCCTGCCGTCGAGTGCGACGCCCGCATGCGCAGCAAGGCCTTTACCCCCACTGATTACGCCAAGGTGCGGCTCATTGCCGCCACCGTCGCCACCCACTTTAACGAGCGGTTGACCCAAAAATGAAAGACCTGACCCTATCGCTGAAACTCACCGCTGATGGCCGCCAACTGGTAGCCACGGTGAACAATGCCGATCAGGTCGTCGAAGCCCTTGGCGCCACCGCACAGAAGACTAACGCCCGTGCTACCGCGCTGGGCACAGGGCTGGATAAAACCGCCAGTGGCGCCCGCAATGCGGCCACCGGCATAGGGAATTTAGATGACCGGGCAGAGACCGCAGGCAGTGAACTTGGCAAGCTCACCCGTGTTGCTGCCGGGCTTTGGGCCGCCTTCGAGGGGGCGCGGGGCATCAGCGATATCGTTGGCGAGGTGGCGGCCTTTCAAGACATTCGCACCCGCCTGGAGAGCCTGAGCGGCAGCGCGGCGGCCTATGCCGACAACCAGCAATACCTTATCGAGCTGAGCCGGGAGCAACACAAAGAGCTGACCCCGCTGGCCGACAGTTATGCCCGCCTGCTGACCTTGCAGCAAGCAGGGCTGGTTACCCAATCCCAAGCCCGCTCCCTGACCGAAGGCATCAGCAATGCCCAGTCGGCGCTGGGCGCCAGCACCGAGCAGGTGGGCCAAGCCATGTACGGTTTGAGCCAGGCTCTCGCCAGCCCGATTGTCCGTGCAGAAGATCTGAACCAGGTCGTTGAACCCTTGCCGGGGCTGCTCAACCAGCTCGACAAAGCGGCGGGCTTGCCTGCGGGGGGCTTTCGTAAGCTGATGCTGGCCGGGCAAGTGACCAGCGAGTTTTTCCGCGACACCTTAATCAAGGCTCTGGGGACGTTCGACGGCGCCGCCGCTGCCACCGGCAACAACATCAACGCCTTGTACCGCGATATCAGCAACGCCTACACCCAGGCCGCCGTAGCATTTGAAACCCCTATCAACGACACGCTAAAGCCGGTGCTGCATACCATTGCCGATGCGCTGCTGTATGTCAGTGATAACGCCGAAGAGGCGTCCAACATCATCGAGACGGTGTTGGCTGTTGCATTGGCGCGGGGTGCCGTTGCGGCAGGTGCTGCAACAGTCAGGCTTGTAGAAAAGGCCGTGGCAAGCCGCGCCGCTGCGGTTGCTGACCTGGCCGAAGCCAAAGCCGAAATGACCTTGGCAGAAGGTTATGCCGCCGCTTCGGCAGCGGGGCTTGCCCGCGCCGGGGCAGAAGAGCGCTTGGCTGCTGCCCGCGCCAACTTAGCCGCTGCCACTGCACGAGCCAATGTGGCCACGGCGGCCATGACTACAGCACGCACCCTGGGCACCCGCGCTCTGGCGTTGGTGGGCGGTTGGCCGGGGCTCATTTTAGGCGCCGTTGCGGCCTGGGCCACGTTCGACAGTAGCGCCCAAACCGCCGCTGTCAGTGTTGACCTGGTAGACGATCGGGTTCGCCAGTTGAAAAGCTCTATAAGCGGCCTTGGTTCCGTTGATATCGGCACCGCCACGCGTCCGGCTCAATCAGAGATGGAAGGCTATCTGGCCAAGGTGGCAGCAGCAAATGCCGCCATTGTTGAGCTGCGTAAGAAACAGGCTTCAGTCGCATCTCAACCGAGCTTTGGCCCTCGTGGCGAGAGTGCCCAGATGGGCCAGCTCAATGCTATTGACAGGCAAATAGCAACACTAGAGGAAAAACGAGACGAGGCCTTGACTAAGGTCCGAGAGATCCAGGCCGCGCTGAACAACGTCTTTAATGAGGGCATCAATGCCCTGGAATGGAATGGTGTAGACAATGGGCCGCAATACTCAACAGAAGCCGCAACCAAAGCCCAGGCGCTTATCACCAAACTACAGCAGCAAGTGGCGCTTTATGGTGATGTCAGTAATGTGGCCAAGCTGCGTTACGAGATGGAGAAGGGCGAGCTTAAGAACTTAGACCCAGCCCTGCAAAAACAGTTGCTCACCCAGGCCAAATTGCTGGACCAAAAGGACGCCGACAAAGCAGCCACGAAAGCCGCCTCCGACGCGCAGAAGGAATACCAGCGCAACATCGACCAACTGCTGAATAAGCTGGACCCGTACAACCAGTCGCAAAAGCAGATGGCCGAGAACGAGAAGCTGCTTAAGACCTACTTCGAACAAGCCAACGTGCCGCTGAAAGAGCGCCAGCGCTTGCTGGCTGCTTTGCAACAGCAGGGCGGTGCTTATGAGTCGCTGCGCCGCCAGCTCGACCCCGCTTACGCTGAAAAACAGAACAACAGTGAGAACCTGTCGCTGCTCAATAACGAGCTGGACAACACACCTGCCAGCGACGTTTCCAAGCGCCAGCAAATCAATGCACTAATCGAAGCAGAGCAGCGCCGCCACAGTCAGGCAATGACGGATATCAACCGTCAGACCGCCAGCGATTACGACCTGATGTGGTCGCAAAGTTTTGACCGCTTCGCGTCCGGTATCGGCCAGGCTGTTGGCGAAGGTGTGATCTACAGCAATAGCATGGGGGATGCTGCAAAGAACGTGATCAACTCGGTTGGCTCGCAGTTGATCTCCACACTGGTAGAGATAGGCATCAAAAAAGTTGCCTCCATCTACCTGACACAAACGGCATCTGAGGCAGCAACAGCCGCACAGGTAGCAACCGGTACCGCTGCGGCGGCAACGCTGGCCACCAGTTGGGCAACGGCAGCAGCAATGACCTCCCTGGCAAGCTTTGGTGGCAACGCCGTGCCAGCCACTGCCGGCATCGCCAGCACCACCGCTTTTGCTGAGGGGCTTAGTGTTGCCGGTATCTTCCATTCGGGCGGTACCGTACCCCGCGAAGGCACCTATCTGCTGGACGGCGGCGAGACCGTCTACACCCGCGCCCAGCATGCCCGGCTGATGCAATCCATCAACAATTCCAGCACCAGTAACTCCAGCAGTACCACCATCCGCCAAGAGAACAACTTTCATCTGGGCGGCGGGGATAACAGCACCTCGGTGCAGGACCAGGTCCGCCGGATGCTGCCGGAGATCGCCAACGTAACCACCGCTGCGGTTGTCGACAGCTACAACCAACGCGGCGATATGTATAGGGCCATTAACGGATGAGCGTTTTTACCTTCCCCGATGGGATTTACCCAACCAGCTGCGACTGGCGTTTAAAGACCCGTTCAGCGGTGTTTGAAAGCCCCTTTAACGGCGGCATACAAACCCTGGAATACCCCGGCGCCTATTGGGAGGCCAGCCTCGCTTTTGACAACCTCAACAAAGCCCGAGCCACCGAACTGGATGTGTTGCTGCTGAAGCTCGCGGGCATGGCCAACAGGTTGTGGCTATGGGACCACGCCTTTGCCATGCCCAATGGGCTGGCCGGTGGTACGCCTGTGGTTGATGGCGGCCCACAAACCGGTAAGAGCCTGGCCATTCGTGGCTGCGCAGCTAGCCAGCTGTTCTTGGTGGCCGGTGATTATTTCCAGCTGGGCAGCCAACTGTTTCGGATGACCGAGGACGCCACAGCTGATGCCTCCGGGCGCACCACCCTGGTGTTTGAATCCTCAATCCGCAACGCCGCCACCGATGGCGCCACCATTGTTACTACCAAACCCAAAGCGCTGATGATGCTGGCCGACGACAACCAGGCGCCGCGCCGCTCTGGTCGCCGCCTGGTGCTTAGCTCATTCACGCTGAAATTTAGGGAGGACATCTACGGATGATCACCGATTGGCTGTCAGCCGAAATGCAGGAAATGCTGCGCCGCAAGTACATCAGCGCCATCTTGATGGCCCGGCTCGATTTTGTTTCCGGCATCGTGGCGGTGCACTCCGGCGTGGGTGACGTGACTTTTGAAGGAGCCGTTTACAAAGGCATTGGTGTGCTTGGGCAAGTGAGCCAAGTGAAGCAATCCAATGCCGTTAAGCCCTACACCCTGCGCTTGACGCTCTCCGGTGTGCCCCAGGAACTGGCGCAAACCGCGCTCACCGAAAAATACCAGGGCCGCGACGGGCGCTTATACATCGGCGCCATGGACTCGTTCGCCCAGGTTGTGGCGACGCAGCTGCTGTTTCGTGGCCGCATGGATGTAATGCCCATTAACCTGGGTAATCCCAGCACCATCGGCCTGGATATCAACAGCCGTAGCACCGACTGGAAACGTGCCAAAAATGGCCGCTATACCGATGCCGACCAGCAGGCCCGCTACCCTGGCGACCGCTTCTTTGAATACGTGAGCCAGATGGCTGAAAAGCCTATCTATTGGGGCGTACCAGGCAAACCCATTGCAGCCAGTGGCGGGGGCGGTGGCCGCAGTGGTAACCCGAGGAAGCAGAACTGATGCGGTCCCTAGCTGAGTTTATCGAGCCGCGCCGCCACATCCCGTTTACCTGGGGCAAGTTGGATTGCTGCATGCTGGCTGCCGACTGGGTAGAGGCACAAACCGGCACTGACTTTGCCGCCGAGTTTCGGGGCCGCTACAGCACCCGTATCGGCGCGACGCGGGCGCTGAAAAAAGCCGGGTTTGATGATGTGGAAGCTGCCGTAACGGCTGCCCTTGGCGAGCCGGTAGGGCGGCTCCAGTTGCGCCGGGGCGACCTGGCTTTGGTGTCGCAGTTTGCCGGCCCGGCCCTGGGCATCGTTGGCGGCGATCTGGTGTGGGCACCAGGCAATTATGGCCTGGTAACCGTGAAGCTCGGAGCAGCGCTGAAAGGATGGAGATTGCCATGCCGCCAGTAGTTGTTGGCGTTGCCGCCTATTATGCGGCAGCAGGTGTTGTAACCACCGCTGCTGCCATCGCCATTGGCATTGGCGCCGCAGCGCTCACCTATGCCGCCACCCCTGACGTATCGGGGATGAGCTATTCCAATGCTGCAAACAGCCAGCAGCAAATGATCCGCAGCCCAAACGAGCCGCGCCGCTATGTGTACGGGCGGGCCATGGTGTCGGGGCCAATGGTCTTTGCCAGCGAGTCGGGCGCTGATAACAAGTACCTGCACCTGGTGGTGCCGCTGGCCACCCATCGCTGCGACGCTGTTGAGTCGGTGTACTTCGATGACAAGGTGGCGTGGAGTAGTAGCACTGGCATGGCCAGCGAATATGCAGGCAAGGCCAGGATTAAGGTGCACCTGGGTGATCAAACCACTGCCGACCCAGACCTGGTTGCCGAGTGCAGCGACTGGACGGCAGAGCATGTCGGGCGAGAAATTACCTACTTTTACGTGCGCCTGGAACATGACACCGAGGTCTTCCCCAACGGGGTGCCAAACATCAAGGCATTGTTGCGCGGTAAACCGGTTTACGATCCGCGCCTGGACAGCACTGTTGGTGGCACTGGTAGCCACCGCTGGAATGACCCCAGCACCTGGGAGTGGAGCGACAACTGGGGCCTGTGTGTGCTGGACTTTACCCGGTTCAGTTCAGGCATCGGAGCAGAACAAGATGAGATAGACCTCGACACCTTTGCCGCTGCGGCCAACGATTCTGACCAACCTGTATATACCGATGCCGAGAACGTCGAGCGGCGCTTTACTTGCAACGGCACCTGGCAGGCTGACCAAACCCCAAGCACTATTCTGGAGCAGATGCTAACAGCAGGCCTTGGCACTCACGTATACGTGTATGGCCAATACCGGCTTTATGCCGGGGTCTATCAGGGGCCACCGGTGGTTACCCTCACTGAAGACGATGCAGCCGGGCAAATCACCGTGCGCCCGTACACCCCGCGCAGTGAGCTGTGCAACGCCGTGCGCGGCACCTTCGTTGATCCGGATCAGGCGTACCAGCCCACCGACTTTCCGCCAGTTGAGTCTGCCGAGTTGCAAGCCGACGACAACGGCGAGTACATCGATGACGATCTGGATTTGCCATTTACCCAGTCGGTATGGACAGCCCAGCGCCTGGCCAAGCTCTACCTGTTGCAAAAGCGCAGCGGCCTGCAAATCACCTTTCCCATTAAGATGATCGGCTTAAGCGTCAGCGTGGGGCGCATCGTCAACATCAACTTGCCAAGGCTTAACCTGGCCGGTGTGTTCCGTGTAGACGACTGGACCTTTGAAATGGGCAAGCCGGTGCAACTGGTGCTGACGTACCACAGCGCTGAGCTGTTCGAAAATGCCGATACTGGCGGCACGCCGCTGGTACCGGCCAGCCCCGTTAACTACCCCGACGGCAGCGTGGTGCCAACCCCCAGCAACGTGACCTTTACCGCCTTTGAGCCTGACGCCAGCTTGCTTGGCCAGCTGAGCTGGGACGCGCCCGGTGGCTCCAATGCTTACCGGTACCGGGTGGAAGTCAGCAGCGGTGAGCTGCTGGCCTACCAAGCGAACCCAAGCGGCTCGGTATTGCCCCTGCCGCGCCTTGATGCCGGTAATTACACGGTACGCATTTGGGCCATTAACCTGTTCGGTAACCGCTCCAACACTCCGGCAGAGATCGCCTTGGCGGTGGACACCGCGCCGCCGGTGATTGGTATTGATGCAGTGGCCAGTTTGTTTGAGCTGGCCATCTACCCCCGCACGGCCGTGGCCACCGCCACAAGCACCGTATTTACCGTGCTGGGTGGCACCAACAACGACCGGGGGGCCGCCACCGAACTGGGCACGGGCAAGAGTGTTGTGTGGACCGGGCGCCGTGCTGACACCCCATATTACGTGTGGGCACGTAGTGTGAACGACTACGGCATCAGCGCTTGGTACGGCCCGGTAGAGCTGCGCACCAGCGCCAACACGGATGCGCTGACAGAGGCCCTGGAAGGCAAGCTTTCCCAAGCGGCCCTGGATGCCAACCTGCAACAAACGCTGGACCACCTTGCTAGCACCGCAGACCAAATTGACCAAACACTGGAGCAGTACGACCAGCAAATCAGCGACGCAGTGAGTACGGCTCAGGGCGCAGCTGACGCAGTTGAGTTGCAACAGCAAACCCTCACCGCCCTTGGCGAAACACAGGAACAGCAGCAGGGTCTGCTGGTTGAGCTGCAACGGGCTGACTTGTCGTCTGCGGAGCGTATTTCGCTGCTGCAAGTGCTGCTGGATAACGCCCAGGCGCAAATGGTGGAGCAGGAGCGTGTAAGCGCTGAGGGTGTGCAGCGAATGGTGAAGCTGTCGGCGCAGTCCGACAAAGCCGCATCAACGCTCACTGAAGTGCAAGAGGTTACCGATACCCAGGCCCAAACCTTGCTGCAACTCAAAACCACGCAAGAAGGGCAAACCGCACAGCTCACACAAATCAGCGAAACCACCACCGACCTGGTGCAGCAGCAGGCGCAGTTAACGCTGGACGTTGAGGGCCAGCAAGGCAGCATCAATGCGCTGCAAGGGCTGTTTGTCGATGTGGACGGCAACCTGGTCGCCCGTGGCGGCTGGGTGAGCGACAGCAACGGCTTGCTGAATGGCGTACTGGGCTTTAACGATGGCCAGGTTAGCCAGTTGGACATATTGGCCAACGTATTTCGTCTGATCGTAAAGCGGGCCAATGGCACCACTTTCGAGGGGTTAAAGGTCAATCTGGCTAACGCAGCGGATCCCGTTTTGGAGTTTGCTGGCCGTATCCTTGCAGGAACCAAGATTGAATCGCCCGTTGTAAATGGTGGCACTGTCACAGGTGGGCTGTTGCGCGGTGGCCGGTTGGAGATGGTCGGCTCCAGCCATATGACTGTCATGGCAGCTACACCGTTCGGCCCTGACAACTTGCTGGAGTGGTATGGGCCACGCACAGGCAGTGTTGATGGTGCTGGTAATCCGGTCTTGACGGCGCTAACCAAGGCCAGGGCAGTGAGTTATCGGGATAATGCAGGTGATGAGGGAGTCGGCGGTACCATCACCGTGGATCAAATCATCGGTAACGTGACCAATATTCAGCGGGTGGCCGCACCACCCACCGGCTACTGGTATCGCGAAACCATTTCCCATGCCTCTGCCGTGTCGTGGCGAAAAGCCCTGACATTGAAGATGCCAGCAGTAGCCCATGACCGTTACGTGTCGCTCATGAACCTGCAAATGGGCATCAATAACTCAAATACGACCCTAGGCACCAGCTTTGGCGGCCAAGTACAGGCGCGCTTGAAGAGTGGGACTGTACTAAAGACCTGGTACATAGCCCTTGATGGTACAGCTGCTGGTGGTGATGGCATGCAGGCAGGCCACCTGGTGGAGATTGTTTCTGGAGCGTTGACACGACAGATCAGAGACTTATTCCTGCCTGCTGGTCAGGGTGAAGTTCAATTCTGGATAACCATTGACGTTCCTGCGGGTTCAGGGGTCACCAGCTATGACCTGGTAGCGTCTGTGGGCTGGCCTGGCGTCACCAACTCTTTGCGAGCTTACGGCCCCTTCGTTGATATCACTTCCATTTTGGCCGGGTCTCAGTCCGGCGTTACGTTGACTTAAGAGGACTCATCATGGCTTGGTTCTACGCCACGCAAGCTACCGTCGCCGCCAGTGGCACCGTAATAACCATCAACTCCGGCGAGTCCATGGCACCAGTGATGCCGGGGGATGCGGCAATTCTGGGAGCAAATCCTGGGGTGGAGATCAAGACAGCTCAGCAAGCCGGAGGCACTTGGCAGCTGGTGCTGGAACGCCCCTGGCCATATGCCGCAGTAGCCAATGGCAGTTTGACAGTACAGCCCAATGGTGGCCGCTTTGAAGCTGCTATCCAGGCCTTACGGGACACTAATGCTGATGCGGCCACCATCCATGCCGCCATGGCCGACTGGCTAACCAGTCAGGACAGCAGCATCGCCATTGAGTTGGCCGATGGCAGCAGCATCAACCTGCCCACGCTGTATAGCTACACCAGCAATTGGGGTACAGCGGCAACTAGAGACGTGGGCATAGCCGCTGGCAACGTCATGCAGGTAGGTGCAGGTGGGCTGCTGGGCAACTTGACTGTTCCGTCAGGCTGGGGGGCGACGTTGCCCACACAATTTGTTGAAGGGTCGTCTGACAGCCCGACTGGCGCCACGATTTATGGCATGCATCTTCAGGCCAACAATACACAGTTTGGCGCCCAGCATGGCAGTCGGAACAAGCGAGACTGGTTCCGCACTAAAGAGGCGAATTCATGGAGTGAATGGCTGGAACGATGGCACTCTGGCAACTGGTCAAACGGCACTTACTTTGGCGTCTCGACCGACCTGAACAATGCCACGATCCCAGGCACCTACCTGTGCTCGACGTCTACCGCGTCCACGCCGGTCGCTCATGTCGCCCACGCGTTTGTGATGAAGGCGGCGGCCAGTGCCACGGTTATTCAGTTGTGGGTTTCGACCTCTACCCGGGAGATCCGCACCAGGTCATTCAACGGCAGCGCCTGGTCGTCCTGGTCGAAGACGTGGTCAGAGGCAAACACCGTTGTCGATACCAACGGATTTGTGAAGGCCGCCTCGCCGGTACTTCGCCTTTTCAATGAGCGGGTAGAGGCAAACTGGGAGGCAGAGCTTCAGGACGCGCAGTTTGCCCGGGTCGGTGTGGGGCACTACCTCATCAGCGGCACCCAGGGGCTGGCGGATGAGGGCTGGTACATCGAGACGCCACGCGACGCCAACGGACTGCAAAAAAGGTATGTCGAGTACAGCCAGGAACAGGCCGAGGACGGAACCTGGACCATCACTGTTATGACCTTCGCCCCTGACTACTCAACCGGCGCACTTGCGGCTGGCGCTCCTATGGATCTGGACGAGCGGTGGATTGATGTGCGGCTGAATTCGCTGCCAGCCGAGGAAACTGAAGAGCCCTATTTGGTCCAGTAGATACCTGATAGCCAGTTCTTTTGGCGTGTCATGAGCAAGCTTGCTGGGATAGGTATCTTTTGTCCGACAGACCAATCCCTTGCAACCAGCAGGTCGCGAGGAGTGTGGTAGGGGACTTTGAGATAAATCGTCTCCCCGTCTCCATTGTGTGTTTCGGCATCGATGGGAAAGTCTATGAGCATGAGGTCTGTCAGTGAAAGCCTCAGGTACGTGGCAATGCATTGGCAGGTTGTAGAGGAGAAGTTAGAAACTGTGGCCATAGTCATACCGTCCGCTGGCTACCATACCCCGAAAGGTAGCTCCATCTCTTTGGCATTTTCAACTTGCCTTGCGCTAGTGTTGTGATCAGAAATGGCACTGATCAACTATGTCGCTCTTAGTGATCAAAATTCGCGCCCGGCTACATCCCCGTTCAGAACCTTGGCCCATGAAGAACATCATCTGCGATATCGACGGCGTGCTGATGCACGACAACACCGCCATTCCCGGCGCCGACCAGTTCATCAAGCGTATCCTAGACCAGGGCAATCCCTTGGTTCTGCTCACCAACTACCCGTCCCAGACCGCCCGGGATCTCCATAACCGCCTGGCCGCCGGCGGCATCGAGCTGCCAGAGGAAAAATTTTATACCTCGGCCATGGCCACCGCCGATTTCCTGCGCCGCCAGGACGGTACCAAGGCCTATGTCATCGGTGACGGGGCCCTGACCCATGAGCTTTACAAAATCGGCTTTACCATCACCGACATCAACCCCGATTTCGTGATCATCGGCGAGACCCGCTCCTACAACTGGGACATGATCCACAAGGCCGCCCGCTTTGTGGCCGGCGGCGCCCGTTTTATCGCCACCAATCCCGATTTTCACGGCCCCAACCACAGCCCGGCCTGCGGCGCCCTGTGCGCCCCCATAGAGCGGATCACCGGCCAGCAGCCCTTCTACGTGGGCAAACCCTCCAGTTGGATAGTGCGCTCGGCCCTGAACCATATCGGCGCCCATTCCGACAACACCGTCATCATCGGCGACAACCTGCGCACCGACATCCTGGCCGGCTTCCAGGCGGGCCTGGAAACCATACTGGTGCTGTCCGGGGTGTCCCGCCAGGAAGACATCCCCAAGATGCCGTTCAGGCCCAACCATGTCTTTGCCAATGTCGGGGAAATCGACATCCTCTGACGGCGCCGCGCTTTGCCGCACCTTTGGGGCCGGTGGCCGAGGCCGTCTTGGCCGGGCCCCTGCCCTGTGCCAAGGTGCCAGTGAGAAAAACCATAAGGATAACCACATGAAGACCAGACTCAGCCTCGTGGCTGTTGGCCTGCTTTTGGCCACCAGCGCCCAGGCCGCCGTACCGGGGGATAAGCTTGCCAAGGGCCTGGATGCCCAAAGCTACGGCCAGTTCGTCAAGACCCTGTCCTCTGACGACTTCCAAGGCCGCCTGCCGGCCACCGAAGGGGAAACCAAGACCCTGGCCTACCTCGAATCCCAGTTCAAGGCGCTGGGCCTCAAGCCCGGCTTTGGGGACAGCTTCGTGCAGCCGGTGCCCCTGGTGTCCATCACCAGCCACCCGGGCAGCCTGACCCTGGGGGAGCTCAAGCTCGATTACCTCAAAGACATGGTGATCAACAGCCCCAAGGCCGTGGCCAAGACCGACGTCAAAGACGCTGAGCTGGTGTTCGTGGGTTACGGTATCCATGCTCCAGAGCTGGGCTGGGACGACTATCAGGGCCAGGACGTCAAAGGCAAGGTGGTGGTGATGCTGGTCAACGACCCGGGCTATGCCACCGGCGACAGCCGCTTTGACGGCAAGGCCATGACCTATTACGGCCGCTGGGACTACAAATTCGACGAAGCGGCCCGCCAAGGGGCGGCCGGCGCCCTGATCATCCACCAGACCGCCCCGGCCTCCTATCCCTGGTCCGTGGTGCAAAATTCCTGGTCCGGCGCCCGCTATGACCTGGCTGGCCAGCACATGGCCCAGTCCGACTTTTCCGGCTGGATAACCGAAGACGCCGCCAAGCGCCTGTTCGCCCAGGCCGGCCTGGACTTTGCCGCCACCACCGCCGACGCCGGCAAGGCCCCCATGGCCAAGTCCCTGGGCGCCAAGGCCAGCGTCCATATCGACAGCGAGTTCAAGACCACCGAGTCCCACAACCTGATGGCGCTGCTGCCTGGCAAGACCGAAGAAACCATAGTGGTGACCGCCCACTGGGACCACCTGGGCATGGACCCGAGCCACACCGACGACCCCATCTACAACGGCGCCATGGACAATGCCACCGGCACCGCCGGCCTTATCAGCCTGGCCCGGTCCTTAAAGGATCTGTACCAGGGCAAGGACAAGCCGCGCCGGTCGGTGGCGCTGCTGGCGGTGACCGCCGAGGAACAGGGCCTGCTGGGCTCCAAGTACTATGTGGCCAACCCTTCCATCCCCCTTGGCAAGACGGTGGCCAACATCAACATGGACAGCCTCAACGTCTTCGGCCCCACCAAGGACATGGTGGTGGTTGGCCAGGGCAAAACCAGCCTGGAAAAAGAGCTGACCGAAGCCCTGCGTAAGCAAGGCCGCACCCTGGTGCCCAACGACAGGCCGGAAGCCGGCGGCTATTACCGCTCCGATCATTTCAACTTCGCCAAGGCCGGTATTCCCGCCCTCTATGCCGGTGGCGGCAGCCAACCCTGGAACAGCGACGTGGCCCAGTACCGCGACGCCATGCGCGAGCGCCTCAAGGGCTGCTACCACAACGCCTGTGACCAGTATCAGGACGACTGGGACCTGCGTGGCGCCCTGTCAGATCTGCAGGCTTTTCACGACGTCATCGAAGCCCTGGCCACCAGCCGCGACTGGCCCAGCTGGCAGCCGGGCGCCGAGTTCAGCC
Organism: Gallaecimonas xiamenensis 3-C-1; assembly: GCF_000299915.1. Classification (NCBI taxonomy): domain Bacteria; kingdom Pseudomonadati; phylum Pseudomonadota; class Gammaproteobacteria; order Enterobacterales; family Gallaecimonadaceae; genus Gallaecimonas; species Gallaecimonas xiamenensis. The sequence continues at coordinate 73,715 of NZ_AMRI01000009.1, read as the reverse complement.
GCCCGGAAGCCACTGACTGATGGCATCGGTCAGCCGTGAAGGGGCAGTGCGGGGCGCATAGCGCTTGACCTGCCCGTCTGGCGCCACCAGGAACTTGGTAAAGTTCCATTTCACCGCCCGGGATCCCAGGACCCCGGGCGCTTTGTTTTTCAGCCAGGCAAACAGCGGGTGGGTGTCGGGGCCGTTGACATCAATCTTGTCAAAGAGCGGGAAACTGACCTTGAAGTTGAGATCGCAGAACTGGGCTATCTCGTCGGCACCGCCCGGTTCCTGGTGCATGAACTGGTTACAGGGAAAACCCAGCACCACCAGGCCCTGGTCCCGGTATTGCTGCCAGAGGGCTTCCAGTTCCTGGTACTGGGGGGTAAAGCCGCACTTGCTGGCGGTGTTCACCACCAACCAGAGCTTGCCCTGGTAGTGGTTGATGTTGTCTTGGCTGCCATCCAGGCGGGTCAGTTCAATATCCTTAGGTTGCATAGGGCCTCTGTAACGCATTGAAAAACAGATACTGTTATCATGAGGTAAAAGTTGCCCTGGAACCATGACACTTATGAGCGCAGCCGTTATCGCACTGGCTTTTTTTTGCGGCTTGGCCCTGAGCCGCCTTGGCCTGCCGCCCTTGGTGGGCTTTTTGGTAGCCGGTTTTGCGCTCCATGGTTTTGGCATCGAAGCCCCCGACAGCCTGCAGTACCTGGCCGATCTCGGGGTCACCCTGCTGCTCTTCACCATCGGCCTTAAGCTCAAGATAAAGACCCTGGTAAAGCCGGAGATCTGGGGCGCCACTACCTTGCACCTGATGGGCTCCATGGCCTTTTTTACCCTGGGCATCGCCGCCCTGGCCCTGCTGGGGCTGGTGCAGGGCCAGTTGCAGTCCTGGACCATAGTGGGCTTTGCCTTGGCCTTCTCCAGCACCGTCTTTGCGGTCAAGGTACTGGAAGACAAAGGCGACACCAGTTCCCTGTACGGGCGCCTGTCCATCGGCATCCTGGTTATGCAGGATATCTTCGCGGTGCTCTTTTTGACCTTTGCCCAGGGCAAGGTGCCGGCCCTGTGGGCCCCGGCCCTGCTGCTGCTGCCCCTGGCAAGGCCCCTTCTCTACAAGCTGCTGGACTGGTGCAGCAATTCCGAACTGCAAAGCCTGGCCGGCCTGTTCCTGGCCCTGGTGGCCGGGGTCAGCCTGTTTGAAGCGGCAGGGCTGAAACCAGACTTGGGGGCCTTGGTGATGGGCATGATGGCTGCCGGCCATGCCCGCAGCGACGCCCTGTCCAAGACCCTCTTTAACCTCAAGGAACTGCTGCTGGTGGGCTTTTTCCTGAGCATCGGCCTTAACGGCCTGCCAGACTGGCCCATGCTGATCATTGCCCTGTTGCTGGTGGTGTTGCTGCCGCTCAAGGCCGGCCTCTATTTCTGGGTGTTGAGCCGCTTTGGCCTGAGGGTGCGTACCGGGGTGCTGGCTTCCCTGTCTTTGGCCACCTATTCGGAGTTCGGCCTTATCGTGGCCGCCCTGGGTGCCAAAGCGGGGCTCTTGGACAGCCGCTGGCTAACCATCATCGCCATTGCCCTTTCCCTGTCCTTTGTGCTGGCCTCGCCCCTCAACACCTGGGCCGAAACGGTCTACCGGCGCCTGTCCCCTTACCTCAAGCGCTATGAACGGCGCCGCCTGCACCCAGAAGACGCCCCCATCGACATCGGCGGCGCCCAGGTATTGATCTTCGGTATGGGCCGCCTTGGCACCGGTGCTTACGACCAGTTGGCCGCCGAATACGGCCACCGGGTTCTGGGCATAGACCATGCCGGCGACAAAGTGGCAGAGCACCTGGAACTGGGGCGCCAAGTCTTGGTGGGGGACGCCACCGACTCGGACTTCTGGTCAAAAATCCGCCGCGACGACGAGTTGGAACTGGTGCTGCTGGCCATGCCCAACCACCACGGTAACTTGTTCGCGGCGGAAGAACTGAAGGAAAGGGGTTATAGCGGCAAGGTGGCGGCGGTAGCCAAGTTCCCCGACGAAGTCGAGGAACTCAAGGCCATGGGTATCGAAGTGTTCAATATCTTCGAAGAGGCGGGCGCTGGCTTTGCCCGCCACGTGCTCAATATTGCTCGCCTTGGCCCACAACGTCCTTATCATCAAGGATTGTGATGCTGTTGATGCGGATGGGGGTACCCCACTGCTGTATGGTCATCACGTCGGCCTTGCTGGCCTCCACCTTGACCCGCAGGCCGGCCCGGCGCATTTCGGCCGGCAATCCCAGGGGCAGCCACTTCTGGCCCTTATCGTCGATGATGCCGTAAAAGCCCCCTTCCATGGGCTGGAACACCACTTTACCTTCGATGGTGAGGGCGGCGCTTTGCTCCATTTTCTTCTCCTTGATGGGCTGCAACTTGGCAGGTGCGCTTTGGGCGGTGCTGGCCTGGCTACAGCCCACCAGGGCCAGGGTGGCCAGGGCCAAGGTCATGGTGCCTTTCATCAGGCGTCTCCTTTTGTGTTGAGGTGCTGGCTCAAGGCCAGCAGGCCGCCCGGGCTGGCCGGCGTCATGCCGGCTGCTTTGAGGCAGCGATAAAGGCTCAGATTCAGTGCCAGCCGGGCCTGGTGGTAGCGGGCCGTGTCCAGCCAGCTGCGCACCACCAGCTGCACCCCTAAGGGCGTAAAGGCGTCTATGCCCACCTGGGCCCTGGGAGCATCGTCCTGCTGCCGCTGGGCCAGCAGGGCCTCAACGGCGGCAATGGCCAGTTCGGGGTCGGCATCGGGGGGTAACAGCAAGGTGGTTTCCACCAGCTTGTGGCCCTTGGAGTTTTGGAAGATCTCTCCCAGCACCTTGCGGTTGGGAATGTGGATGTGCTCGCCGTCTTCGGTTACCAGCACCGTTTGGCCCAGGGTAACTGAGTCCACCTGGCCGGCCTGGCCCAGCAATTCCAGGGTGTCTCCCACCGCATAGGGGCGGGTCAGGATAAGGGCGATGCCGGCCCCATAGTTGGACACCGGCCCCTGCAAGGCGAGACTCAGCCCGAAGGTGGCGGCGCCGATGGCGGCGATGAGAGGGCTGATGGTGATACCGATTTTACCGGCGGCGATCACCACGAAAATACCCAGCACCATGATCCGGCCCAGGTTGGCAAAAAAGCGCACCAGGGTCTGGTCCCACTGGCGGCTGTCGCCCAGGCGCTGCACCGAGCGCCCCACCCAGGCCGACAACATCCAACCAAGGAAGAGAACAAACAGTGCCCCCAGCAGCTGAAAACCGTAGGTCACCAGGTAGTCCATCACCAGTTGGGTGAGGTTGGACAGGTAATCGAATTCTTCTTTGAGCATGCCGAACTCCTTTGACCTTCCCAGCTTATCGCCCTTGTCTGAAAAAGTCCTGTCGAGCCATGGACTTGATAGAAAAAAGGCGCCGACGGCGCCTTTTATTCAACCTTGCCTGCGAGCCCCTCGCCAGGCCAACAGTAGTTGGCACAGGGCCAATAAGGCGCTGAGCGCCAGATAGAGGCCGCCGCTGAGGAAAGGCCAAGGCCTGTCCATGTAGTAGCCGCTATCAAGCACCAGGCGCTCGCCGTTGGCAATAACTACGGCCGGCACCGCTATGCTTTCCTGCCCTTCGGGACCGGCCATCTTTTTCAGGGCCAGGTAGCTCTGGTAGTCGCTGGCGGCGGTCTCGGTCGGCCAATAAAGGGGCGAAGGCCACACTTCCAGCAGCTGGCCCAAAGAGGCCTTCCCTTCGAGCTGGTGCCAGCTTTGGTTGGCCAGTTGCCGCATCTCGGTGTCGGCTTCGTTATCGAGGCTACGCGAGACCTGTGCCGCTCTGCTGCTGTTCAATAGCACCGGCTCCAGTTCGCCTTTACGGGCCTTTTCCAGCAGTGTCGACCAGTCTTCGTCCATCAGCTCGGTCAGGGTCTGGGTGGCGTAGTCGCAGCCGCTGGCACAGGCCCGCTCTACCAGCAGCACCAGTTTGTTGGGATCGGTCAGGGTTCGAAGGCTACTGGGGTCAAAGTGGCGGCCACTCTGAACGGCCAGCATGGTCAGATACAGCTGCTCTGAACTGCTCAGGCTGGCTTTTTCAAACCATTGGCTTTCCAGCAGTTCGCGCCAGGCCGCAGACGCCTCGGGTAACGGCCCCAGGTCCTCGGGAGCCCCGAACAGCAGGGTCTCGCAGGGACTGCCACTGTACCCATAGCGGCCCCAGCAACGGGCCTTTCCGCGCAGGTAGACCCAATCGCCAACCGCCGGCGGCTTGGCTTTCAGCTCGGCAAGGCTGTGGTAGTTGGTCGCTTCGGTGCCCATCAGCCAGTGCCAGCTGTAGAATAGATCGGCCTTGGGGGAGCTGAAATTGATAAGACCCAAACCCAGCATCACCAAGGCGGTCAAGCCCAATACCAGGTGATGGACCCAGGCTGCCGGCTTCTTGGGCTTGTGAGTCAAGCCCAGGCGCGGCACCTGCATCAGCTGATGGTCGGTACGCATCTCGAAGCGTTCGATCTGGCCGGTCAGCAGCTTGCTTTCGTGCCACTCGGGGGGCACATAGGCCTCCATGTTGCCGACCAGGTAAAAGCCGTTGACCTTGCGCAGCACCCCTTCGACATAGTTGACCTTCAGCGGTTCCGGCAATGCCCTTTTGCGGCTGTAGGCCCAAAGGGCCAGGGCCAAGAACACCAGGGCCGGGATACCCCAGAACAGGGGGTCATCGTTACTCCAGGCCAGACAGGCCAGGCTGGCGGCCAGCAGCAGGGCGGTCACTATCTTCCAACTGGGCGAATAACGCAGCTGCCTTTCCTCCAGGCTTTCCTGGCGGCTGCTCAGCACCTTGACCTGCCATTCTTCCGGCAACTCGCTGTCGTCATTCAGTACCCCGACAGCCCCTTGTTGCCAGCGCTCGTTGGAGACCTCGCGGGCGGCTTGGTCGGCCTTGCCGCCGGCCAGGGTAAAACTGTCGTTCAGGCTCACCACCAGCATCTTCTTGCCGTCGGTGTTCACCACTTCCGCCAGGTTGTCTTCGGTCACGTGGTTGAGAGCGTCGAAGGGCAACACCACTTCCACCCCCCCTATGGTGCGGTGCATCTCACCGCCTTCCAGGCCATGGCCCAGATACTCTCCCTTGAGGTAGAACACCTGTTGGTGGGTACTTTGCCAGTCGGCCTTGTCCAGCTCGGCGATAAGCTGCTGTTCTTCTTGGGTCAGCAACCGATGGTGCTTGTCCTTAGCCAGCAACTGCTCCCTTGAGGCGCGGCTGTCGGCCCGCCGGCTGGAATAGGAGATCAGGCTGAAAATCGACATGCCAATGACAAAGAGGGTAAGAATAAGATGAAGTGCTTCCATGACCTGCTACCGCGTACGTTTCGTCCATGTAGGAAAGGCGGCCCATTATCATGATCCTTTAGGCAGATCTCAAACCCAAAGCGGCAGGGCCGGACAACAACCTGGCCCTGCCCTTGCGGCAAAGCCAGCCAGGCCGCGCCCTGGCCGGTGTATTAGGCAAAAAAAAGGAGCCTGCCGGCTCCCTTTTTCAAGCGGCCCGGTTAAAGGCCGAGGGCGGCGCTGATGGTAAAGAAAAGATCGGTCTGGTCGGTCAACCCCATGACATTGGCGGCGCCAGGGCCGTAGGCGGCGACCCGCAGCTGGGTACCGGTATGGCCCATGCTGCCCTCTTCGGCGGTACCGTAGCTCACCGCCATCAAGCCCCCTTCGGTGGTGCGCAGGGTCTGAGTCAGGCCCGGTGCCTTGGTGTCCAGGGACACGATTTGGCTGGTATGGGCGTGGTCGGCGGTGACAATCACCAGGGTGTGGCCGTCGGCCTTGGCAAAGGCCAGGGCCTTTTGCACCGCCTGGTCCAGGGCCACGGTTTCACCGATTTGCCCACAGGGGTTGGCGGCGTGGTTCTGTTTGTCGATAGAGGCGCTTTCCACTTGCAGGAAAAAGCCTTTGGGATTGCCCTTTAGCAGGCTGATGGCCTTTTCAGTCATCTCGGCCAGGGCCGGCATGGAGGCCTTGTGCTCAGGATTGGCCTTGCAGGTCACCGGTTCGCCCTTGAGGTTGCCATGGTAACTGGCCTTGGGTCCGGTCCAACCAACCGGCATATGGCCGTCGCTGAACAACCCCAGCAAGGGGGCACTGTGGTCGGCATGGCTGACCGCAGCCAGGGCCGCCTTGTCACGCACCACCTGGTAGCCCCTGGCCTTGGCCTGGGCCAGCAGGCTCTGGCCGGCCCAATCACCGGCTTGGGCCAGTTCGTTGAAGGACGCAAAGCCGCCTCCCAACGTCAGGTCGGCCCTGGCGTCGAGCAGCTGTTCGGTGATGGAACCCTTGCCGCCGTTTTTCAGGGCGTTGGACGGGCACAGTTGCTGGGTGAGGGCCGGGCTGTAGCATTTTCGCTGGGTGACGTTGGCATACTGGGCCGCCGGGGTGGCGTCCTGAATTTCGGCGGTGGTGACGTTGCCGGTGGCCTTACCTGCTGCCTTGGCCAGTTTGAGCAGGGACGGATGGGCCTTTTCATGAATATCGACGCCGATGGCGCCGTTGTAGGACTTGGTGCCGGTGGACCAGGCGGTGGCCGAAGCGGCGGAGTCGGTCACGTAGTTGGGCTTGCCGCTGGCCTTGTCCAGGGAATAGTGGCTGTACTGGCCGGTGATGGGCAGAGCGTCGATGCCTTTGAAGTAACCGCCGGCGCCTTCGGCGTAGTTGCGGGCCAGGGTGATCTCCGAATCTCCCATGCCGTCGCCGATAAAGAGGATCACGTTGTGGACGGGACCTTTGACCAAGGCGGCACGCAGGGCCTCGGTCATATCGGTATTAAGGCGGCGGGCACCGCCCTTTTCGCTGAGATTGCCTTTGGCGCTGCGGTCAAAGAGGTCCGCTGCCGAAGCGGCATAGGCACTTTGCAGAACGCCGGCGAGGGCAAGGGAAAGCAGGGAAAGGGAGCGAAAGGACATCATCGACTACCGGTTGCAGGAAAAAGACCTATCCTAGAAAGCCTTTGTGACAAAGCCATGACGAATCTGAAAAAGCCAATAACATTCAAATTGTTATAGAAATCTGCACCGCCCAACCCGGGCAGCCGAAACACCGCTGCCAACCTTGGTGCCGACCGGCCCCTGGGTTATGCTCGAGGCCAAAGCCCATCATCAAGGACATGCCATGCGCCCCGGACAGCTGCTGTTGGCAGCCCTGCTGATAATGACCAGCCTGCTGGCCAGGGCCGAGCCCATCAGCCGTCCCCACATGCAGGTGGAACTGAAGGCGGAGCTGTCGCAATTTACCCCGGGCCAGCCATTCTGGGTGGCCGTGCAGCTGCAACCAGAGGCCGGCTGGTACAGCCTTTGGCAAAATCCCGGTGACAATGGCCAGGCCACCAGCCTTGACTGGCAGCTACCTAAAGGCTGGCAGATTGGCCCTGTTCATTGGCCCATTCCTGACGCCATCGACCAGGACGGCATCACCCATTTTGGCTACCGCCACGACCACAGCCTGCTGGTGGAGCTGACACCGCCCAAGGAAGCCAAGGACCTGGAGCTGATGGTCAAAGCCAGTTGGCAACTTTGCCAGCAGCAATGCCTGGCCGAAGACGCCCTGTTAACCCTCCCCCTGAAAGCCGGCCCCAAGGCACAGGCCAACCATTCGGGCTTTTTTGCCAAGGCACGGCAACAACTGCCCCGTCCCCTGCCCAGCCGTGGGCGCATGGAGATCCAGCAGGATCTGGTGTCTTTCGCCCTGAAAGTCCCCGAACTGTCCGGGCAGCCTCCCAGGGTCTTCGTCGCCAATCCCAATCTGGTCAAAAGCGGTGCCCTGCCCCGCCAGTTGTGGCAGGGCGATACCCTTTTGGTCAGCCTGCCCAAAAGCGCCCATTACCAGGCGCCGCCCAAGGCTCCCCAGGTGCTGCTGGTCACCCAGGACCAAGCGCTGCTGGTTGGTATGAACTCCCCTGACCCGGCCGAAGGGCAAAGCCCGCTCTGGCCGTTGGCTTTGCTGGCATTGGCCGCCGGCCTGCTGCTCAATGCCATGCCCTTCGTGTTTCCGGTTGTGGCCCTTAAAGCCCTTGATCTTAAAACCGGTCAGGGCTGGCCCTACCTGGGTGGCGTGCTGGCCAGCACCTGGGCCCTGGCGGTGCTATGGTGGCTGTCGCACCTGGGCGGTGGCCCTGGGGGGCTGGACCTGCAATCGCCGCTGCCGGTGGCGATATTTGCCAGCCTCTTTGCCCTGCTGGGTTGGCGACTGCTCAGCCGGCAGCCTTTGCCAGGCCGCCTAATGCAACAAGGCCTGGCCTATCAGCCCATCTTGGCCGGCGTGCTGGTGGTGGTGCTTGCCAGCCCTGGGGTGGCGATGCTGGCGCCCGCTTTGAAGGCCGACCTGGCCCTTTGGCCACTGTTGGCACTGGCTTCGGCCCTGGGCCTGGGCCTTGCCTTGCCCATGGTGTTACTGGACAAGCTGGCGCCACTAGCGCCCTGGCTGCCAAAACCAAGCCATTCCTTCAAGCGGTTGCTGGCCTTATTGCTGCTGCTCAGCGCCGTTTGGCAGCTCTGGGTATTACAGGGCCTGGAAGGCCCGGCCTTTTTACTGCTGGCAGCCTTGATAATAGCGACCGGCCTTTGGCCGCTGCCTTGGCGACTGGCAAAAGCCCTAGCCTGGCTGCCGCTGCTGGCCGTGATGCTGGGAATCGTCCTCAAACCCCAGCAGCAACCCGACACCCTGGCCTTTGACGAGGCCACCCTCAAAGAGCGCCTGGCCCAGCACCGGCCTGTGCTGGTCAACATCACCGCCGACGGCTGTATCCCCTGCAAGGTCAACGCCAGCACCACCTTGGGGCGGGAAGAAACCCGCGCCCTGTTTGCCCTTTACGACATCACTTACCTTGAAGGTAACTGGACCAACCGAGACCCCGCCGTTGGCCGTTATCTGGCCAGTTTCAACAGCAGCGCCCTGCCCCTTTACGTTCTGTACGACCAACAAGGCCAGCCCCACCTGCTGCCGCAGTTGCTGAGCCCCAAACTGTTGGCTGAGAGCCTGGAAGCGGCGTTGCAGGGCGCCGATTGACCGAAGCCTAGCTTGGCACCCAAGCATCAAGACATGTCAGATAAGCCCTTCAAGGCCTGGCGGCCCGAGGCTAGTTTCAGGAGGTTAATGACCACGGAATCGCACGGATGCGCTCGTTATTCTCCGCCATAGAAGTCAACGACACCCTGGGCAATACCTACGTTTTTGCCCACAGGGACAATGCCTCGGACATCAATCGCCTGGGTGGGCACGGCCAGGCGCAGCGGGGCGGCTACAGCCAATTGCTGGACAGGCTCAGCCCCTATAGCCAGCAGCAGTTGCTCAACTTCTGGCGCGATCCCTACTCCCCCCAAAACCTCTATGACCTCTGTGACACCCAGATCCACCACAACCTGCTGAGCGCCCTGGAACGGGGGGACATCTACGCCTTTTGCACCGACAACACCCTGGACGGTGCGGTACAAAACAGCCACCCCAGCAGCGCAGGCGCTGCCGGGGCACAGGCCGAGGCCGGCAGCGACCAACCACGCAGTGCAACCCAGGGACAAAGTGCGAACGCCCCAGCCCCCCAGGCAGCCCCTGCACCCTCCTCCCAGGAAGCGCCAGCGCCCAAACAAGCCGCCGCTGCCAAAAGCGAAAGTGGGGAACAGAGCGACGGTACCGGCACCACCGAAAGCGGTACCCCGACCCAAAACAACGCCACCACCTGCACCGGTGGCGAACCGATCAACCTCAAAACAGGTGAAGAGCTGCTGACCCTCACCGACGGTGTCGTGGACGGGCCCCTGCCCCTGACCTTTGAGCGCACCTACCGCAGCTCCAACCCCCATGACATAGGCCTGGGGTATGGTTGGACCCACAGCCTCAGCGAGCATTTGGAAATCGTACCGCACCGCCAGCAGGTGCGGCTCCACGATGGCGAAGGCCGGGTGGTAACCCTGCCCCTGCCTCAGGAAGGGCAAAGCAGCCATAACGTCGTAGAGAAGCTCAGCCTGCGGCGCCAGGGCAAAGGTCTTTGGATATTGACCCCTTACGGGGCTCCCGGCGGCATACAACGCCATTTTTGCCGCCAGGCCGGCCAGCTTGACCCACAACTGGTGAAGATCTGCGACGGCTACGGCAACAGCCACCGCTTTCATTACCAGGGCCGGCGCCTGGCGGTCATCGAGTCCAGCCTGGGGGACAAGCTGCACTTTATCCCTTCCCCCTGCCAGCGCATTGCCGAGGTCAGGCGCCAAAGCCAGGACGGCCAGCGCCAGGTATTGGCGCGCTTCAGCTACGACCAGCAAGGGAACCTGGTAAGGGCCGAAGACGCCCATGGCCATGCCGAGCTGTACCAGTATCACAAGCACGTCATTGCCAAGCGCACCCTCAAAAGCGGCTACAGCTTTCATTTTCGCTGGGATAAACCCGGCCACCAAGGGCGCTGCGTCCACCAGTGGGGCGATCCCATCGATGGCCAGGATACCTACAACTACCGCTTTGCCTGGGACCCGGACGGGCTGGGGGTTGCCGTTACCGACACCAGGGGCGGTGTCGAAGTCTACCGTTTCAACCAACGGGGCCTGCCGGTCTACCACAAGGACCAGGAAGGGAGCGAAACCCGCTACCAGTACGACGCCAAGGGGTTGTTGACCCGGGTCGAACACCCCAGCGCCGGCCTTGCCAAGCGCGCCGAACTGTTCGGTTACGACCGGCAGGGTCGCCTTACCGATAAAACCGACATGGCCGGCGGCCAGTACCGTATTGGTTACAACGACCAGGGCCTGCCCGATAGCATCTCCACCCCGGCCGGCCATTGCTGGCGGCGCCGCTACAACGACAAGGGCCAGGTGCTCTCCAGCACCGACCCCTTGGGCAACAGCACCCTCTACAGCTACAACGCCGCCGGCCTTGTCGGCAGCGTCACCGACCCTTTGGGCAACAGCACCCGCTATCTTTGGAACCCCTACGGCAAACTCAGCGCCGTGCAGGACCCCATGGGCCTGAGCAGCCAGTTCCATTACGACCATGCCCAGCGCCTGGTGCTGGTGCAGCAAGGGGAGTCCTTGCACACCCGCTACCAATATGACGAGCAGGACAGGGTCGTCGCCATCACCGACAGCGACGGCAGCCAGCGGCACTACCAGTACAGCCCCCTGGGGCTGATTGCGGCCATCAAAGACGCCAAAGGCGGCGTTACCCGCTACGAATACGACGGCCTTAGCCAGGTGACGCGCCGCACCAACCCCGACGGCAGCAGCCTGGCCTACCGCTACGACGGCGAGCGCAACCTGGTTGGCCTGGTCAATGAAATGGGCGAGCACTACCGCCTCAAATACGATCTCAAGGAAAGGCTGGTCGAAGAAGTGGGGTTTGACGGCCGCCTGACCCGCTACCAGTACGACGCCGCCGGCCATCTGTGTACCAGCAGGGCCGTTACCGACGCAGCCAGCGGCGACGGCATCGACATCCACTTCGAGCGAGACCCGTTCGGGCGCCTGCTCAAGGAAAGCACCCCAGAAGGCATTACCCGGTTCCGCTACGACGCCGCCGGCCAGATCACCGAAGCGGCCAACCGCCATCGCACCTTGCGCTGGGAATACGACGCCAACGGCAATGTCATTGCCGATCACCAGGACGGTTACGCCCAGCACCACCGCTACGACGCCGCCGGCCAGCGTATTGCCACGGAGCGGGCCAACGGCGAAACCCTGCATTTTTCCTATAACCGCAAGGGCCAGTTCACCGCCCTGCACCGCCAGCACCAGGGGCAAGGTCTGGAACTGCTTACCCGCCTTGAACGGGACCAACTGGGCAGGGAAGTGGGCCGCCAACACGGCGAACAGTTAAGCAGTGAGCGCCGCTACGACCCCCAAGGGCGCCTCAAGCAGCACAGCCTTGCCAAGACCGGCGGCTTCAAGCCCATGCTGGAGCGCCATTACCAATACGATGTGGCCGGCAACATCAGCCTGATTGACGACAGTGTCCAAGACCGACGCCACTTCAGCTATGACGCCTTGAACCGCCTGCAGAGCGTCCAGGGCCCCAATCCCGAGCATTTTGTCCACGACCCGGCCAGCAACATACTGGCCTCAGCCCCCTCGGCCGCCGAGGCCAAAAGCCAGGCACAAAGTGCCCAGGTCAAAGGTAATCGGCTGCTGATCCAAGGCGACCGCCATTTCGAATACGACGTCCACGGCAACCGCATCACCGAGCGCAGGGGTAAGGGGCAATGCCTGGTCACCCACTACCGCTACAACAGCCGTCAGCAGCTGGTGAGGGTCGATAAAAGCGCCCCCGGTCAGGAAGACCAAATCACCACCTTCCAATACGACGCCCTGGGCCGGCGTATTGGCAAGCAAAGCGAGCAGCGCAGCGTCCTGTTTCTTTGGGACGGCGATGTCCTGCTGAGTGAAACGGATGAAGATGAAACCGGCAGCCAGGTACGCCACTACTACTTCGAGCCTGGCACCTTCGAGCCCATCGCCTTGGACCAAGGCGGCCAGCTCTACCACTACCACCTTGACCATCTCGGTACCCCCGATACCCTGACCGACGCCAAAGGCAATATCGTTTGGCAGGTTGGCTACCGAAGCTACGGCAATGTCGCCCTCGCGTTGGCCAGCGACATCAGCCAGCCCTTGCGCTTTCAGGGTCAGTACTTTGACCAAGAAACCGGCCTGCACTACAACCGCTTCCGCTATTACGACCCGAACTGCGGGCAGTTTATCAACCAAGACCCCATTGGTTTGCTGGGGGGGCTTAATCATTATCGCTATGTTATTAATCCTATCACCTGGGTAGATCAACTAGGACTACTTTGCAAAGAGGGACAGGAAAAACTATTACGCGTACTGGAGAAGAATGGCGTCGAATCCAACCTTGCAAAGGATGTTCTCTCTATCATTACCAAGAATGATTCAGAGAAGTATGCATCTATCAGCACTGTGTTTATGAAGAACAATGGCGCCGTTGTCGCTTTACAGCTCACAGCAGACAAGATCGATGAAGAATTAGGCCAAATATGCTTTACTGATGTCAAAGGCCGTCCTGTGGCAACGTTAAGCATTAGCGAGCTAGCCTCAGGAATTAAGAGCGGAGAGAAGTCTCTTACAATTCAAGCATCACAGGATAGATCTATAAAGTCAGACTCCTATCCTAATCCCCTTGATGACCCCAAGATTGCAGAAGAGGTCATACCTGACGAAAAAGCAGCTTATGGTTACAAAGTGAAGGATAGTTCTCCATTAGCCGCTTTTAATATCAACTTTGAGGATGAGTCTGCAGTAGCAAATGCTCAGAAAAGAAGAAAAGAGTACCATGAAGAGTTACGAAAAAAGAGAGACGCATTGGAAAATGAAGTTAATCAGCGCCTTAAAAATGGTGAGAGCTATGAGGATATCGCCAGAGATAAAGTTAACAAGCGAAACATGTCGAGAAGAGAAAGCTACATAAAGAATAGGGATTTTGAAAAACTAAAAGACATGGAAGCTAGAAATCAAAAGCAGTATGGTAATATATACGGACCGACGCCAGAGAGTCTTTATATGAAGAACAATAAATCCTGGCGAGCGGTGATCATGAGTTCTCTGAGAACAAGTGGCGCTATGGATACTGTAACCGGCTTGTATGGTAAATACTAATGACCAAAGAAAAAATACTTAAGAACTTTGACGTTTTTGATGACGCAATACGTTTTGAACCTCAGAAGATGGAAGCCAAGCATTTCACTTTCACAGAGGACAGTAAGAATAAGACATCCGGCATTTTTCATTCCGAAGGCAGTGATTATTTCTTATTATATGTTGAAAATGGTCAATTGTTTTTTCAACACAAAGAAAGTAAGTTTAATTTAAGTGATAAAGCTGTTTCTGTCGCTATTGCGACTATGGCCGGAGAAAGCCATTTCAAAATAACATCTTCACAAAAAAGTCTGAGCGTAAAATACAAGTCATGGCGGAGTGAAGCTGGACTCGAACGCGATGATGTTCTTTCTGACTTCGCAGAAGAAGATGACATCGATTATGACTTTTTCTACTATATTTATGCCATTTGTCTTGACAGCAACCTTTTAGCAGGATGTATTACGCAATGGTCTTAGTCATTGGTATGATGAACCTTAACTACTGTTCCGACAGGCCACTCTGAAAAACATGTATAGATATTTTTCACAGCATTAAGACACTAGACCCAAGCCGGTGGTATTGCTACCTGTCTTACTGATGTGGCTTTAATTAGAGTTACCAGAAAAAGCGCCCAGGATGGGAACAGGACATGATCGAAACCCGGCTCGACAGACTCTTTAGCAACGGCGATGACGATTACGCCCGCTTTGAAAAAGCAGCGTTGGAAAGCACTTTTGCCCGCACTTACTCCATAGGGGAACTCTATGAAGCAGTGCCTTTTTTCAACGCTATCCATCGGCTTAAGATGGGCCAGCCTATAGCAGCGTTGGGCCAGAACAAGGACGGAGCCCTGGAGTATGGCTTCGATAAGGCCGGCCGATTAGTGTCCTCAACAGAGTTCACCCGCTTCCCTGGGGTCTTTATCCGCACCTTTTACCACTATCATCATGACTGCACCGAAGTAATCACTTTTCGCAAAACACCTGACGAAGTAGAGGTAATAAAGGCCTGCTGCCAATACAGGAAAGACGGAGCCCTCCATCTGGTGGAGGCCATGACGGAATATTCGGTAAGCCAGTACCGCTATCATTACCAGGGCAATCAGGTAAGTCGTATCGAGTTCAGTTGCACCGACTCCCTGAGCAGGCAGTTAAGCAACTTTGAGTACCAGTTTGTTTATCAAGGTGAACTCCTGACCTCTATCGACAAGACCGACTTGGCGACGGGGGTAAGTACCCTCATCCAGATAGCCGCTACACCCCAATTGCCCCAGGCTCTGCTGACATCATTGGAAATGCAGGTATTCAACACCATCGTTGCCGTTATTGCCCGCATTAAGACTATCAATAGCAAGCCGCTTTACCGCCTTTACCTCCTTAGCAGCCATGCTGCCAGCCAGCTGTCACTGCCCCTGCTGGCAATAGGTGTAGAACACCCAGATGGCAGCAGGCCAGAAGATCCCAACTGCCTGACCTATTTTGACAACAAGGAGGTGGATATCAGCACTCCCGAACTCAATGCGCTGTTCGGTAGCCTAAGAGAAGCGGGCGCGGCATCTGACGCCTTGGAAAGCTGTTATGACGCCGTTGTGGCAAGGCTCAAAGACACCCAGGCAGATGGACTGCTGACTGAGGATAAAACCCTTATCAGCCATCGCTACCTGGAAGACTTTTAACTAAGCAGGTTACCTTCAGACACTTTTTCGAGGAGTAAAGGTGTGGCTTTTGAACGCTTTTAGCAACTAGCGGCTTTTAAGCCCCTGGCCGCCCCTATTGCCGGTGCCCTCAGCGGGTGCTAGATTGTGCGGCAAATCACAGTTTTTGAGCCTATGCTGCGCACTTTCCTGACCGCACTGCTGTTGACCCTGGCCCTGGGTGCCTTACCCCAGGCGGCCTCGGCTGCGCCGGCGGCAAAGGGCAGCAGCCTGCATCAGGACGCTCCGGGCAAGGCCCCTGCCCTGCTCAATCTGGTGAAATTGCAACGTCAGCTTGCCCACCAGGGCCTGGATGACGAACCAAGGGCCCCCGATTACGGTCTGGTCTTTGAAGCCAAGGCGCACCCCGCGCCACAATTTTGCCCCGGTTACCGTCAGCAAAGACCCGCCGCTTGCGACTGGTCCTTGAACATTGCCGACGGGCCCGGCTTTCTTGCCGGTGCCCGCCTCACCCACAATCTCGCCCGTTTTGCCGCCTGGCGCGGCCTCTCCTTCCTGTCTTAACGCCTTTTCGTTTTGTCAGGCGGCCCATGGCCGCAAGGAGAACCCATGTCTTATTCCAGGGGCCAAGGCCCCCTGCTGGTCAACCGCCTCGCCGGTTGGAAATACGCCGTGCTCTTGGTCAGCCTAGTCTTGCTGACCTTAAGCGCCCTCCCCACCCTTTTTGGTGACAGCCCCAGCCTGACTATCAGCAAGGGCGACACCACCATTGGCCAACTGCGCCAATGGTTGCCCAAAGACAGCGTGCAACGTATCGACCAGCAGGGCGATAGCCTGCGGCTGGTACTGACCGACCAAAGTGACCCCATGGCCGCCAAAGCGGCCCTGGAGAAAGCCCTGCCCGGCCATGATGTGGTGCTGGACCGCAGCGCCAAGGCGCCGGCCTGGCTGCAGTCTCTGGGCCTGTCCCCCATCAAGCTAGGCCTGGACCTTCGCGGTGGCGTGCAGTTCATTCT
Source organism: Gallaecimonas xiamenensis 3-C-1 (assembly GCF_000299915.1). Classification (NCBI taxonomy): domain Bacteria; kingdom Pseudomonadati; phylum Pseudomonadota; class Gammaproteobacteria; order Enterobacterales; family Gallaecimonadaceae; genus Gallaecimonas; species Gallaecimonas xiamenensis. The sequence goes on along the minus strand of NZ_AMRI01000009.1, from coordinate 57,458 downwards.
GGCCGTGGACACCCAGGCCGCCGTCAATGCCCAGATCCAGAGCGCCAAGGACAACCTGGAAGATCTGCTGGACATTGCCGCCGTTACCCCCCAGGGCCAAACCCTGCAGCTTAGACCCCGCCTGGGCGCCGATCTTGCCGCCTTGCAGCGGCTGGTAAGCCGCCAATACCCCCATTGGCAGCTGCAACGCCAGGGCGACCTGCTGCGCCTGAGCCTAACCCCCCAAGAAGCATCTCAGCAGCAACTGCTGGCTATGGAGCAAACCCTTAGCATCATGCGCAGCCGCATTCAGGAGCTGGGCATCACCGAGGCGGCCGTCATGCGTGACGGCAAGGACAGGGTGCGCATCGAAATTCCTGGGGTACAGGACCCGGCTGCCGCCAAGGCCATCATAGGGGCGACCGCCTCTTTGGAATTTCGTGAGGTCTACCCAGGCCCCAAAGCCGGCGCCCTGGCCATCAAGGACCAGGTCGGGCGGCCCTTGTGGCTGGCGGCCAAGCCGATACTGACCGGTTCACGCATCGTCGATGCCCGCGCCGGCCTCGACGAAATGGGCAGGCCCCAGGTCAGCATCCAGGTGGATAACCAAGGCGCCGCCACCATAGGCGACTACAGCCGCAGCCACATAGGCCAGGCCATGGCCACCCTCTTTACCGAGTACCAAAAGGGGCCGCAGGGGCAAACCAGCAAAACCAGCCGGGTGATCAACGTCGCCAATATCCAAAGCGCCTTGCCGGCCAGCTTTCGCATCACCGGCATAGAAGACGGTAGCCAGGCCAGGCAGTTGGCGCTGCTGCTGCGGGCCGGCTCCCTGACGGCGCCGGTGACCATCATCCAGCAAAGCACCCTGGGCCCCTCCCTGGGTAAGGACAATATCCACAACGGCCTGATGGCCCTGGCCCTGGGTCTTGGCAGCTGTTTGTTGTTCGTGGCCCTTTGGTACCGGCGCTTCGGCTGGGTCGCCAACCTGGCCCTGGTAGCCAACCTCTTTATGCTGCTGGGCTTGATGGCCTTGGTGCCGGGGGCGGTGCTGACCCTGCCCGGTATTGCCGGCCTGGTACTGACGGTGGGCATGGCGGTTGACACCAATGTGCTTATCTTCGAACGGGTCAAGGAACTGGTACGGGACGGCAAGAGCCTGGGCCAGGCTATCCACCTGGGGTACGACAATGCCTTTCGCACCATATTGGACGCCAACCTCACCACCCTTATCACCGCCGTAATCCTCTATGGCCTGGGCCAGGGGCCGGTGCGGGGCTTTGCCATCAGCCTGGGGCTGGGACTGTTGACCAGTATGGTCACCGGCATAGTGGGCACCCGCGCCATCATCAATCCCCTGTGGGGCCGCGACAACCGCAAAGGTGTGAGGATCTGAGCATGAACCGCTTTAAACAACTGGCGTTCTGGCGCTATTGGGCCCTGGGCCTGTCCACCCTGCTGGTGCTGGCCTCCCTGGGGGTGCTGGCTGGCAAAGGACTGGTACTGGGCCAGGACTTTACCGGCGGTATGGTCCAGGAAATCCACATCAGCCAGCCGGTGACCAGCCAAACCCTGGCCGACACCCTGTCACCCCTGCTGGGGGAGCGCCCACAAGTGGTGCAAAACGGCGACGACTGGCGTATTCGCTACCAGGGCGATCCGGGCCCAGACTTTTCCCTGGCAGATAGCCTGTCCCAGGCCCTTGGCAGCCAGGTGACAGTCCACAGCGCCAGCTTTGTCGGTGGCCAGGTGGGGGACGGCCAGGTGGCGCAATCGGCCCTGGCGGTAGCACTGGCGGCCCTTGGGATCCTGGCCTACCTTGCCCTTCGCTTCGAATGGCGCCTGGCCAGCGGCGCCCTGCTGGCCCTGCTGCATGATGTGGCGCTGGTGCTGGGGGTCTTTTCCCTGCTGGGGCTCGAGTTTGACCTTAGCGTGCTGGCCGCCCTGTTGGCGGTGATGGGCTATTCGGTCAACGACTCCATCGTCGTGGCCGACCGGCTGCGCGAGACCCTTGGCAAGCGCAACCGCACCCCCATAGCCCAACTGGTGGACAACGCCATTCGCGCCACCTTCTCAAGGACCCTGGTGACCTCCGGCACCACCCTCTTTACGGTAGGGGCCCTGCTCTGGCTGGGGGGCGAGCCCCTGTTCGGCTTTGCCCTGACCCTGTTCGTGGGCATCGTAGTGGGGACCTGGTCGTCCATCTTCGTGGCGGCTACAGTGGGGGAACTCTTTGGCCTCAAGGCCGAGCACTACCTGAAAAAGCCTCGGGAACCCAAAGAAGGGGAAAGGTTGCCGGCCTACCGGCCCTACTGAGGATAAAAAGCCCGGCCAAGGCCGGGTTTTTTATTGCAAGAGCGGGTCCAGGTAGTTGCTGCCCAGTTGGCGCATCTGCCGCTCTACCCAGGCCACTCGTTGGCGCAGGTAAGGGGTCAGGGCGTTGGGGTTTCGGGTCCTGGGGCTTGGCAGCAGCACCGCCAGGCGCGCCGCCTCGCCGGCAGTCAGATAACGGGCCGACTTGCCAAAGTAGTGGCGGCTGGCCGCCTCTACCCCGTAGATCCCCTTACCGAATTCGGCGACGTTCAGGTACACCTCCAAGATGCGCCTCTTGCCCCAGACCCCTTCCAGGGTCACCGCCAGTACCGCCTCCAGGCCTTTTCGCACCAGGCTGCGCCCCGGCCAAAGCAGCAGGTTCTTGGCGGTCTGTTGGCTAAGGGTGCTGGCGCCGCGCAGGCCGCCGCCATCATCGAAACGTTCCAAGGCGTTACCGAGTTCGGTGACATCGATCCCCCAGTGACTGACAAAGCGCTGATCTTCCGAGGCCACCACCGCCAGGGGCACCCACTTGGGCAGCTCGTCTAATGGCAGCCAATGCTGGCTGACCGGGTAAGGGCTTTGCAGCATAAAGGCGGTGGTCGGCACAGGCACAAAGCGCAGCGCCAGCAACAGCAGTAGCAAAAACACCAGGCAGCGCCAAGCCAGGGCCCAGACCCAGCCCCCTATTCCCCGCCGACGTTTTGCCATGGTCCACCTTCCCCTTTATGCTGAACGACAAGTGTAACCCGCCTGGGAAAGCCCATGAAAATCAACAGCCCCGCCGTTCAGCCATGCTAAGCCTGAGCGCCTGCCAATACCGGGTCGAGGCCCTGCCGGAACTTGCCAGCTGGACCGCCAAGCAAGCGGCGCTGGTAGCGGCCGCCCCAGGGGAGCTACTGCTCTTTCCCGAGTACGCCAGCCTGGAGCTTTTGAGCCTGCAACCGACCCGGACCGCCCGGCACCTGGCCCGTTCCCTTGGCGCCCTGCAGGAGGTACGGGAGCTGTTCGTGGAGACGTACCGGGCCCTTAGCAAGGCCTTTAACAAGGGCATCGTCATGCCCAGCATCCCCTGGCAGCTGGCCGATGGCCGTTATGTGAACCGGGCCTGGTTTGCCGCCGAGGGCACTGTCCAAGGCTTTGTGGACAAACAAATCCTCACCCGCTTTGAAGCCGAGCGCTGGCAGCTGAGCCCTGGGCAACCCAGCGCGCCCTTGGTCTTTGCCGGCCAGGCCTTTGGGGTACAGATTTGTTATGACGTGGAATTTCCCCTGCTGACCCGCGCTTTGGTGGACGCCGGTGCCCGCTTTATCCTGGTGCCGTCTTGCACCGACAATGGGGCCGGGGTGAACAGGGTACGCATCGGCTGCCAGGCCAGGGCCTTGGAAAACCAGACCCTGGTGGTACAAAGCCCCCTGGTGGGACAGGCCCCCTGGGCGCCGGCCATCTTCAACAGCCTGGGCCAGGCGGCCTTCTACACGGCGCCAGATCTGGGGCTACCGGACGACGGCATCCTGGCCCGGTCCAAGGAGTTGGACCCCGCCCAAAGCCAGTGGCTGACCCAGGCCCTGGACTTGGATCACCTGGAGGCGGTGCGCCACAACGGCCAGGTGCTCAACCACAGGGACTGGGCCAAACAGCGTCCATAAAAAAACCGGGGCAAGCCCCGGTTTTTGTTGTTACGCCTGGTCGGCTACCGCCTCGGTGGCGGCGCCTTTGCCACCCCTTAGCAGTATCCAGGCCAGTACCAGCGCCGAAGAGGCAATGCCGATAGGGCCGGCGATGGCCAAAGGCAGGCCGAAGCCTATCTCGGCGCTCAGCAGGTAGGCGTTGACCACCCCCGTCATAAAGGTGGCGGGAATGGTGCACACCCAGTGGAACTTGCCATGACGCTTAAGCCAGACCGCAGCGGTCCACAGCATCATCACCGCAGTCATCTGGTTGGCCCAGCCGAAGTAACGCCAGATCACGTTGAAGTCCATTTTGCTGATGAAAAAGCCGACCACAAACATGGGCAGGGCGATCATCAAGCGCTTGGCGATAGGTTTTTGGTCGAAGTTCAGGAAGTCGGCCAGGATCAGGCGGGCGGCACGGAAAGAGGTGTCGCCAGAGGTGATGGGCAGTACCACCACTCCCAGTATCGCCAGCAGGCCGCCCACGGCACCCAGCAACGAGGTGGATACTTCGTTGACCACGGCAGCGGGACCGCCGTTGGCCAGGGTGGCGTTAAGGGCTTCGGGGCTGTCGTAGAAGGACATGCCCAGGGTGGCCCAAATAAGGGCAATCACACCCTCCCCTATCATGGCGCCGTAGAACACGAAGCGGCCATTGCTTTCGTTTTCCATGCAGCGAGCCATCAGCGGCGACTGGGTGGCGTGGAAGCCGGACAAGGCCCCACAGGCAATGGTGATGAACAGCAGCGGCCACAGGGGCAGATCCTTGGGATGCAGGTTCTCAAGGGTGATGCCGGAAGAATAGAAAGGCTTGTCGGACAGGCCAAGGCCAACCAGCAGGCCGACGGACATGAACACCAGCAGCGCCCCGAACAGCGGGTAGAAGCGACCGATGATCTTGTCGATGGGCACTATGGTGGCAATCATGTAGTAGCCGAAAATGATGGCGACCCACACCGGTACCGAGGTGCCGGACAGGTTACCCAGCAGCTTGGCCGGGCCCAGGGTGAAGACCACACCCACCAACAGCAACAGCAGTACGGCAAAGCCGTTCATAAAGTGCTTGGCACCCTTGCCCAGCTCGCGGCCCACCACAGTGGGCACCGACGCGCCGCCGGCCCTTACCGACAGCATGCCGGAGAAGTAGTCGTGCACGGCGCCGGCGAAGATGGAGCCGAAGACGATCCACAGCAGGGCTACCGGGCCGTACAGGGCACCGAGGATGGGACCGAAGATGGGGCCAAGGCCAGCGATATTAAGCAGTTGCACCAGGTACACCTTTTTGGTGGACATGGGCACGTAGTCGACGCCGTCGTTATTGGCGATGGCCGGAGTCTGGCGCTCCGGCTTGATGCCGAAGATGCGCTCTATGACTTTACCGTAGATGAAATAGCCGGCGATGAGGGTACAAACGCCCAGCAGGAACCACAACATAGGTTACTCCCCCTTTTATAATTTGGGGGAAGCCTAATGTACCGTTTACGCTCGCGGCACCCGGCTTTTTCGCCAGTGGTCGTAAAGGCCAGCTGAGTGGTTGGGGTTGCACCCTGAATAAAAAAGCCGGCAAGCCGGCTTTTTTATCTATAGCCCCTGCTCCTTGGGCCGGCGCTGAAACCACAGTGTCACCAGCAGCACCAGGGCGGCAGTGGCGCAGAGGGCAGCGAAGACCCAAGTGCTGTCCATCCACCACAGCAGGTTCCATACCGCCAGGGCAATGCCGCACAGCAGAGCCAGTGCCCCCGGCAGCCAGCCGCCCCAGCATTGGCGCTGCCATAGCCGTTGCAGCGGCCACCACAGCAGCAGCACCCCCAGGATCAGGTGGCCGCAATCCTTGATCTTAAGGGGCCAGTCGGGGTTCAGCTCGACATCGAAACTAAACAGCACCCGCAAGAAGATCATCAGCACCGCCAGCCCCACCAAGACCCGCTGTACCAGCCGGCTCTGCGCGAATCTGAGGGCGTCGGCAAAGGCCAGGCGAGCGGCGCGCAGGGCTACCAGCATCAGCGCCAGCTGCGGCGCCAGGGTGAGCAGGAACAGCCCTTCGCGTCCCCACTCGCCAAACAGCTGCTCTGCCAGCGCAACGTCTCTGACCTGTTGCGCCACCAAGGTGCCGGCCTCGGCGCCCAATAGCGCCAGGATAATGGCCCCCCAAAGCAACGCCACGGCGCCATTAACCAGCACCGGCATGGCCCCCACCAAGGCCCGTTGTTGTCGGTCCCGGCACAGGCCGGCCAGGCTGGGCACCAGGGCCAAATAGCCCCCCAGCAGAAAGGTAGTGAGGGTCCCAACCCTGGTCCACTCCCTGGCAATGACCTCCAGGGGTTGTGCCTTCACAAAATGCCATTGGCTATGGTCACTGACCAGCGCTACCCCGAACACCGCCAGGGTGCCGGCCAGGGACAGCACCGCCAGGGCCGGCAGCAGGTAACGGACCAGCCAGCGCCCACGGCTAAAGAGGGCGAAGCACGCCAGCAACACCAGCGCCAGTTGGGCGAGCCTGACCCCATATTCCGGCACATCGAACAGTTCTTTGAGGAAGTAAGTCATGCCGCCGACGGCAAAGGCCGCCAACAATCCCAGGGTCAGCACCGCCAGCATGCCCAGCAGGTGGCGCAGCAGCTCGGGGGTGCGGGGGCTTAACATGGCCACCACCGACAGCTTGCCGGTACCGATGGCATGCCCGGCCACCAGGTAGTTCTGAATCAGGGCAAGGCTCAGGTAGAGCACCATGATAGCCGCCAGGCCCCAGGTGCCCAGCAGCAGCACAAAAAAGGTACCGGACAGCAACTGGCCAAGGTTATGAAGGGCCACCTGCGAGAGCATCAAGGCCCAGGGGGACGGCCCTTTTTGTAACGGGGCCTCGGCCTGTTTGGCCGGCCCTTCAAACCTGGCAAGCTGTGGCACCAACTTCAGGTAAGCAGCCACCAACAGGGCCAATGCCAATCCTAAACCCAACATCACGATTCCTTTTGATAGTGTCCATTAGGGCGCCCGGCGGGCGCTTGGGTGCCTTAAGGTCAGGCGACGCCCCTTGGCCTGTGGCGCCAGGCCAGCACTGTAAGCCCGGCCAAAAGCACCAGGCCAAGGGCCCAGCTACCCATCTCGCCCAGGTACCAGCCCAGGCTCTGAAGGGACCACAGCACCATGGTCCAGGCATAGGATATGGCCAGCAGGGCGCAAAGGGCCCAGGCAGCCAGCGGCCACCAGGGCCAATGGCCAGGCCGGCGGCTTTGCCAAAGCAGCGCCAGTGTCACCCAAAGGCCCACCAGCACCCCGCTCCCCAGGGCAAAAATGCCGAGCATTTGGGGGCCGTCATCGTCCAAGGTGGTTCCCACAAGGAGCAGCAATACCGGCAACCCCAGCAGGCAGCGCCGCCCCAGGCTTTGTTGGTCAAATGCCAGGGCGTCGGCCCAGGCCAGGCGCGCTGCCCGCAAGGACACCAGCAGCAACGCCAAGACCGGCAGCTGCATCCACAGCTTCAGCCAAAGGTGGGGTGACAGGCCCAAGGCCTCAACCAGGTTGTCGATGGCCCCCCATAAGAAGAAAGGCGAGTCCGCTTGGTCCTGGGTAGCGGGCCCCAGCAATACCAGGGTCAGCACCGCCCACACCAGGGTCAAGGCGCCATTTAACAGCACCGGGGCGGCGCCGATAAGGGCCCCTTGGCGCGGCCCGCTGCCCTGCCCGGCCAGGCTCGGTACCAGAGCCAGGGTGCCCAGGAAGCTCGCCAGCAGTAAGGTGGCGTCGCCAAGCGCCGGCAGCGCCGTGAAGTGGGCTGCGTCCAGCTGCCACTGGGCCTTGCCGCCCATCAGGGCCAGCACCAAGGCCGCCAAGGTGCCCCCCAGCATCAGCAGCGCCAGCAGTGGCAACAGGTAGCGAAATACCCAGCGGTTGCGGCCGATAACGGCCCAACTTGCCAGCAGCACCAGGCCGACACCCACCAGGCCGTCATCGTGCCAGGGCCTGAGCTTGAAATCGCTCATGGCCAGATGCAGGTTAAAGACCGAGACCAGCACCACCAGCAGCGCCAGGATGTGGCGGGCAAAGGTAGGCAGCCTTGGGCCCAGCAGGGCCACCAGGGATTGGCGTTGGCCGGCAAGGGCGCGGCTGGCCACCAAAAAATGCAGCACCAGGGCCAAGGCGATATAAAAAACCGGGATCACCACCAGGCTCCAGCCATGCAGCTTGGAAGCCAGGTAACAGCCCACCAGCAGAGGGCCAAGGGCGACGGTCGCCACTTGCGACAACATCAGGGACCAGGGAGAGAGGCGCGGGCCAGGGGCTCTGGCGGCTTGGGGAGCGTCACCCAACTGGCGGGCCAGCAGGGGAAGCAGAAAACGGTAGGCACCGGCAAAAAGCGCCAGGCCGAACAACAACCACAACATCAGATGTCCTTTTTACAGCAATAAAAAACCGCGCCGGCCTTGGCGCGGTTTGCGCTACCCAGGGTTAGATCGGCAGCAGGTATTTTTCCTTTAACTGTTTGAGGTAGCGGCGGGACACCGGCACCTTGGTGCCATAAGGGGTTTCTATCTCGGCGCCACTTTCCTTGATGGCGATGGCCTTGATGGCGTCGGGGTTGACCAGGTATTGGCGGTGTACCCGCAACAAGGGCAGCCGCGCTTCGAGGGTTTTCAGAGGCAACTGGCAATGGAGCAGCTCCCCTTTGGACACCACCTGGGTGCCGGTCAAGTCCACATAGGCACAATCGATGTCCTTGGGGGCTACCAGCCGCACCGTGTTACCCTGGTAACAGGCCAGGCGCTCGAGAGGGCTGGTGTCCGCTTCCCCCAGGCCGACGCTTTCCAGGCGCTTTAGGGTCTTGGCCAGGCGCTCCGGATCTACCGGCTTTAGGAGGTAGTCCAGGGCCGCCTCGTTGAAGGCATCAAGGGCATAGTGTTGGTGGGCGGTGACAAACACCAGGGCCGGGCGAGGTTCGGGCAGCAGGCTGCTCACTTCCACCCCGGACAGGCCCGGCATGTCCACGTCCAGGAAGATGACGTCAGGGATGAGTTCACGGGCCTTTAGCAGGCCGTCCTTGCCGGTACCCGCTTCCCCCACCACTTTAACGCCGCCGGCTTCTTCCAACAGCGCCGTCAGTTCTTCGCGTGCCAGGGGTTCATCATCGACTAACAACGCCCGGATCATGACAGGGTACCTCTTGGCCAAGTTAACTCTGCACGGGTACAGTGCCCCGGCTCGTGGTGGAGACGCAGTGTACAAGATACCCCTAAAGCGGCAAAGCGTTCACGGACCAGCTTAAGGCCAAGGCCGTCGGTCTTGACCGGCAGCCGGGCGGCACTGTCTTCCACCACGATACGCACCAGTTCCCCGTCCAGCTCTGCCGACAACCGCACCTTACCGCCCGCTTCGGCACGGCTGATGCCGTGCTTGATGGCGTTTTCCACCAGGGTCTGAATAGCCAAGGCCGGCACCCGCTCCGACTCCAAGGCCTTGTCCAAAGACTCGCTGTAGGCCAGGCGCTCCCCGAAGCGGACCTTTTCGATGGCCAGGTAATGGTCGATGTGGGCAAATTCCTCGGCCAGGCTGACGGTGACGCTGTGGCGGCCCAGGTTGCCCCGCAAAAAGCCGGCCAGATGGACAATCAGCTCCCTGGCCTTCTTGGCGTCCCGGCGCAGCACCGCCGCCACCGTATTGAGGCTGTTGAACAAAAAGTGGGGGTTGACCTTGGCTTCCAGGGCCCGCAGTTCGGCTTCGGCCAGCAGCGCCCGGTTGGCCTGGAGCTGGTCGTGCAGCAACTGGTTGGACAGCACCCCGGCAATGCCTACCCCCAGGCTGCGGTTGAGGTTGCGAAACAGCTTGCGCTTGGGTTCGTAGAGCTTGATGGTGCCCACCACCTCCTTTTCCCCTTTCAACGGCACCACCAGGGACGAGCCCAATTCGCAGTCGCTGCTGATGGAGCACTGGTAAGGGGTGGTGAGGCCGTCGGCAAACACCACCCTGTTATAGCGGATGGCATCGAGGGTAATGGCCGAGGAGATGGGCCGGCCCACCTGGTGGTGGTCGGCGCCGGTGCCGGTAAAGGCCAGGATGCGGTCCCGGTCGGTGATGGCCACCGCCGCCACCCCGGTCTCGTCCTTGACGATTTCGGCAATCAGCTGGGCCGACTGGGCGTTAAAGCCCTGCTCCAACACCCCAACGCAGCGCCGGGCGATACGCAGGGCCCGGTCCGACACCTTGGTGGCCACCTCCTCGGCCCGAAACTTGGCGTCACGGATAAAACTGAGAAACAGCGCCGCCCCTGTGGCATTGGCCAGCATCATCGGCAAGGCGATGGCCAGCACCAACTCTTTGGCCTGTTCGAAGGGCTGGGCGACGATAAGGATGATGGCCATTTGGCAGGCTTCGGCAAAAAGCCCCAGAATAAAGGCCTGCCAAGGGTTGAAGATGCGCTCGGTCTGGCCGCAGCGCTGCCAGAAGGCGTGCAGCAGCCCCCCCAAAAAACCTTCCCAGGTGGTGGAAATGGCACAGGCCACATCGGTAAAGCCGCCCATGGAATAGCGGTGCATGCCGCCGGTAAAGCCCACCGCCGTGCCCACCACCGGCCCCCCCAACAAGCCACCCAAGATAGCGCCGATGGCGCGGGTATTGGCGATGGCGTCCATGGTCTGTTGGCCAAAGTAGGTACCCATGATGCAAAAGCCCGAGAAGATGGTGTACACCATCAGCTTGTGGATAGGCCAGCTCGACAGGCTGGCCAGGGGCCGGAACAGGGGCGTTTTTGAAAACACGTAGGCGATCAGCAGATACACGCTCATCTGCTGAAACAGGGGCAGCACCAGTAACAAGTCAGGGGTTCCCGTAGATGAGGGTCTTGCTGCCGGCGCTGTTGCGATAGCCCCGGTACATGCCCTCGGTGTTGAACGGCTGGGTGATGCTACCATCGGCGCCCAGCACTATCACCCCGCCGGTGCCACCCAACTGTTGCAAGCGACCATGGATCACCTCGTCGGCGGCGGTTTTCACGTCCTTACCCTGGTAACGGACCCGGGCGCAGATATCGGCGGCGATGTTGAGGCGGATAAAGTATTCCCCATGGCCGGTGGCGGACACGGCGCACACGCCGTTTTCGGCATAGGTGCCGGCGCCGATCACCGGCGAGTCGCCGATACGGCCGTAGCGCTTGGCGGTCATGCCGCCGGTGCTGGTGGCCGCCGCCAGGTTACCGTCGGCGTCCAGGGCCACGGCGCCGACGGTGCCGTACTTGTAGTCACCGGCCAGGTAGTTACGGGCCTGGTAGCCGCTCAACTTGATCTGCTCTTTGGCCTTGTCCAGGGCCTTTTTGCGAAACTCGGTGTCGAAATAGTGGTTGTCCACCAGCGCCAGGCCCTGTTCCTTGGCGAAGTCGTCGGCGCCTTGGCCCGACAGCATCACATGGGGGCTTTGGGTCATTACCCGGTAGGCCGCCTCTATGGGGTGTTTGACGGTTTTGACCCCGGCCACGGCGCCGGCGTTGAGGGTTTTGCCGTCCATGATGGAGGCGTCCAGTTCATGTTCGCCATCCCAGGTGTAGACGGCGCCAAGGCCGGCGTTAAACAGGGGGGAGTCTTCCATCACCTTGATGGCCGCCTGCACCGCCTCCAGGGCCGGGCCGCCCTTGTCCAGCACGGCGTAGCCGGCGTCCAGGGCCTGCTGCAGCTTGGCGTGGTAGGCCTTTTCCTGCTCGGGCCCCAGGTTGGCGCGGGTAATGGTGCCGGCACCGCCATGGATGGCGATGGTAATAGGGGCTTTGGAATTTGCCTGGGCGCCAAAGGCGACCCCGGCCAGCAACAGGCAGCGCAGCAAGGTGTTCATGGTGTTCTCCTTCTGGTTTTGCGGCCATCTTTCCAAGGGGCTGGCCCTGACGCAAGGCTGACACGACCAGGAGCTGTCCTGGCACCATCACGGGGGCTTTCTATACTGGGGCCAAGATAAAAGGCCAAGGAGGTCCCGTGTCCCCAAACACCGATTATCTGCTCAGCTGCCTGGAAAGGCTGCTGGCCATTCCCAGCCCCTCGGGCTTTACCGACCAGGTGGTGCATTTTGTCGGCGAGGAGCTGGCCCGCCTGAATATCCCCTTCGAGCTGACCCGCAGAGGCGCCATCCGCGCCACCGTCGCCGGGCGCCAGCGCTCCCCTGACCGGGCCTTGGTGGCCCACCTGGACACCCTGGGGGCCCAGGTCAAAAGGCTCAAGGACAACGGCCGCCTGGAAGTGGTGCCGGTGGGCCATTGGAACGCCCGCTTTGCCGAGGGCTGCAGGGCCAGCCTCTTTGCCGGCAAGCGTCGCTACCGGGGATCCTTGCTGCCCCTTAAGGCCTCCGGCCATACCTTTGGCAACGCCAACGACAGCCAGGAAGCCAGTTGGCAGAACCTGGAGCTGCGGGTGGACGTGCCGGGGGGTGACCGCCAGGCCCTGGTCAATGCCGGCATCCACATCGGCGACTTTATCGCCATCGATCCCCAAACCGAGGTGGACCGAGAGTCGGGTTTTATCAATTCGCGCCACCTGGACGACAAGGCCGGGGTGGCGGTGTTGCTGACGGTGGCCAAGGCCCTGGTGGAAGACCAGGTGGCCTTGCCTGTGGATCTGCACCTGCTTTTCACGATCACCGAGGAAGTGGGCTCTGGGGCCTCTTCGGTACTGCACCAGGACGTGGCAGAGATGGTCAGCATCGACAACGGCACCACGGCGCCGGGGCAAAACTCCAGCGAATACGGGGTTACCGTGGCCATGGCCGATCAGACCGGGCCCTTCGACTACCACCTTACCCATCATCTGCTCCAGCTGTGCCAGGCCCACGGCATTGCCCACCAGCGGGACATCTTCCGCTTCTACCGCTCCGACTCGGCCTCGGCCATCGAAGCGGGCAATGACCTGCGCACGGCCCTGGTCTGCTTCGGTATCGATGCCTCCCATTATTATGAACGCATCCACCTGGACGCCCTGTGCTGTTTAACCCAATTGCTGTGGCACTACGCCCTGTCGGAGCCGCTCTTCGCCGACGACAACAAACTGCTTACCCAGAGGCCGGATTTCCCCCATATGCCGTAACCCCGACAGCAATAACCTTACCTTGGCAAAGGTTTTGTAGCCCCGATCACAACCTTGCCAAGTTTTTACTCAATTTTCTGTTACACCTGTCGCTCTCTTCTATACTGCGCCCGCCGCGAAAAGCGGCGTTTAAGCAGCTGATAAGAAGAGGATTAGCATGCGTAGATTGTTGTGCGCCGCCGCCCTGATGGGCGTCAGCGTTTCTGCCATGGCGGACATCGCCGTCATCATCAATCCCGGTCAAAGCCAGGTACCCGCCGACGACCAGATTGAACGCCTGTTCCTGGGCAAACAAAAGGGCCTGACCCCCTTCAACCTGGCGGAAAGCCAGCCGGCCCGCGATGAGTTCAACAGCAAGGTCCTGGGTAAAAACAGCAGCCAGCTCAAAGCCTATTGGTCCAAGTTGATCTTCACCGGGGGCGGCACTCCCCCCGCCGATATGGCGGATGCTGCGGCCATGAAGGCCAAGGTCGCTGCCGACGTCAACGCCATCGGCTATATCCCTGCCGACGCCGTGGACGCCAGCGTCAAAGTGATCAAGACCCTCTAAGGTAGGACGACATGAAAAAGACTGCACTTGCCCTGGCTCTGGCGACCCTCTGTGGTCAGGCTGCCGCCGACATCCGTTTCAACGGTTTTGCCTCCATAGTGGCAGGCCAGACCCTGAGCAGCGACGAGACTGCCCTGGGTTATGACGACGACCTGTCCTTCAAGCCCGATTCCCTGTTTGCCCTGCAGGCCATGGCCGACCTGGGTGAAGGCCTGACCGCCACCGCCCAGATCATGGCCAAAGGCGCCGACGACTACGACGCCGACCTGGAGTGGGCCTACATTTCCTACGCCCTCAACGACGACTGGAAACTGCACGCCGGTAAGCTGCGCGCCCCCCTGTTTCGTTACTCCGCCTTCCTGGACGTAGGCTACGCCTACACTTGGCTGCGCCCGCCCCAAAGCGTCTACGGCGTGCCCTTTAACACCATCGAAGGGATCCGCCTGGACAACACCACCTTCTTCGGTGACTGGGAGTCCAACCTCAAGCTCTACGGCGGCTCCTACGACGGCGACATCTCCCCCAACGGCGTGGAAGGCTCTGGTGAGCTGAAGAACGCCCTGGGCGCCAGCTGGGAAATGACCCGTGACTGGCTGAGCCTGCGCGGCACCTACGCCACCGCCAAGGTGACCTTCGCCCCCAACGACGCCGAATCCCAGCAGCAACTGGGTGCCCTGGTAGCCCAGCTGCAAGGCCTGGGTCTGACCGACCTGGCCGACGGCATGGTCACCGAAGAAGACCGTGGCACCTTCTGGGGCCTGGGCCTGGGTATCGACTACCAGAACCTGCTGTTTAACGCCGAGTTCACCCACTACCAGGTGGATGACGCCCTGATCCCTGAAACCGACGGCTGGTACGCCTCCATCGGCTATCGCTTTGACAGCGTCACCCCCTACTACAGCTACGAGAAGTTCGACGCCAAGGCCGACCGCAAGTCCACCGCCAACCTGCCGGCGCTGCTGGCCGGGGCCGTCAACGCCGTCTACGACCTGGGCCGCTCCGAGAGCACCACCCACACCCTGGGCCTGCGTTGGGACTTTCACCCCAGCGCCGCCTTCAAGCTGGAGTACAACCAGATTGAGGACGACCTTGGCTCTACCGAAGACGCCAAGCTGATCTCCGCCGGTATCGACCTGGTGTTCTAAGCAATACCCCAACAAAAAAGCCTTCCGATGGGAGGCTTTTTTTATGGCCGGAAATCAGACCTTGAACGAGGACGTAACCTTGTGCAGCTCGCCGGCATGCTGGCGCAGCTGCACCGCCACGTCGGTCAGCTCCCGGGTGGCAGCGGCGCTGTCCTGGGCCTGCTCGCGGATGCGGTTGACAAAGCCCACCATGTCCGAGGAAGTGCTTTGCTGGGCCTCGGTGGCCTGGGCTATCTCCTGGTTCATGGCCAGGATCTGGGTGACGTCCTGGGTGATGCGGCTCAAGGCCTCGCCGGCGGTGTGGGCACGGTCCACCCCGGTTTGGGCGTTTTCCACCGAGCTGGACATGGCCGCCACCGCCTGGCGGGCCCCTTCCTGGAGCTGCTCTATGGTGGCCTGGATCTCGCTGGTGGAACTCTGGGTACGGGACGCCAGGGTGCGCACTTCGTCCGCCACCACCGCAAAGCCCCTGCCCTGCTCGCCGGCCCGGGCCGCTTCGATAGCGGCGTTCAGGGCCAGCAGGTTGGTCTGATCGGCAATGGCGCGGATAACGTCCACCACCTGACCCACCTGTTCGGCATCTTTTACCAGGCGCTGCACCACCTGGGCCGAGGTTTCCACCTCGTCAGACAGGGACTGCATCTGGGAAACGGTGTTGGTAACGTCCTTGTGGCCCTGGTTGACGTTTTGGCTGATGCCACGGGACGCCGAAGAGGCCTCGGCGGCATGGGCGGCCACCTGGTGCACCGAATCGTTCATCTGCTCCACCGCCTGCAGGGTACGGGAAGCGTTGTCCAGTTGGGCCTGCATCACCTTGTCGGAGGCATCGGTCAAACGGTTCAGGGACTGGGCAACCTGGGCCAGGGGGCTGGCACTGGCCACCACCTGCTGGATCACGTCCTGCAACTTGGCCACAAAGGCATTGAACCAGTTCACCAGTTCACCCAGTTCGTCGTCGGAGCGCACCTTCAGGCGCACCGTCAGGTCGCCGTCTTCGCGGGCAAAACGTTTGAGGGAATCCACCACGTCACCCAGATTGGCACGGATGCCGCGCACCACAGGGATGGCGATAAGGAACAGCAGCACTATGGTGCCCACCCCCAGCAGGCTGCCGCGCAGGGCCAGGGTGTTGGCGTCGTCCTGGGCGCTTTGCAGGCTTTGCTGGAAAGCCGCCAGGTACTGGTCGCGGTAGCGATCCAGGCTGTCGGTGACGGCGTCGTAATTTTCGTTCATGGCGCTGGAGCGCTGGCCCAGGGTGGAAAAGTCCAGGCTCGAATCAATCATGCCCTGGGCGATGGCGGAGGCCTCGTCGATATAGCTGCGGGAGCGGCGCTGTAATTCCGCGACTTCCTTGTCACCGGTCAGGCGGGCCATCTGGGTCAGGTCATCGCTAAAGCCTTGGGCCAGGGCCTGGGTGGCCTTGAGGGTGTCCTCGTCGGCAGTGGTCACCGCCGAGCTGAAACCACTCTTGAGGGCGGCCCACTTTTGCAGTGACTGGTCGGCTAGGCGCAGGGTCGGGAAACTCAGGGACTGGGCCTGGGCCAACTCATTACCGGTGTCTTTGGCGGTCAGCACCGTCAGTATCATGACGATGGCAAACCCCAAGGCGCCAACGAAAGGGATCAGGAGTATTTTTTTTACTATGGTCATATGGCTACCCAAAAGCTGCTGCACCTGTAGTATCGGCGGCTTGGCCCCGGTATTTAGGGCTGGGCATTGTAATGACGAGAAAGGCGCCGGTTAAAGTGGCACTGCGCTACCCAGGTCACAGTTTCGTAAAGACTTTTTCCCAAAGCAGGTGCGCAGCAGCACGTGCAGCTGCCGGTGCTGCTGGCGCCGCCTGTCCTTGGCCTTTTGCCCCCCCAACACCGCCAGGTCGTGGTCGTCCCCCAGCCTGTCCCCCAGGGTCTTAAATGCCGCCGCCAGGGCCTTGGCCCCCAGCCACAGGCTGTAGACGGCCAGGGCTTTGACCTCTTTTCGCAAACGATGCAGGGCCTCTGGCCTGGGGTGTTTACAGCTCTTCAAGGCAAGGTAATGGCGGCGGGCCTTGCGGTAGCGGCGGCAAAATCCCAGCAGCAGCTGGCTTTCATCGGGTAAGGGAGCCACCCTAATGGCGGCCTTGAGGGCCTCTACCTTGGGCGCCGGTCCCATGGGCGGCGCCTTGGCCTTTTGACCCAGTTTCAGGCGCCACTGGTAGCGAACCCAGGCATCCCGCTGGGCACCAAGGTCTCTTCGCAGCCCCTTGGCACCCCTTGCCAGGGCCTTATGGGCACCGAGCCTGGCCCAGGCTTCGCACACCTTGGCCACCTTGCGGCACTGGTGCACGTCCAGGCTGTCCAGTTGCTGTTGCAACTGCTGTTTGATGCGGCTTCTCACATCCCCTCCCCTGGAGCCAGGGCATCAAGCCTTTGGCCCCGGCGTCATTCAGCCATCGCGCATCTATTAGACAAAAGGATAAAGGTAGGCGGCGGGCCGCCATGCTAAATCATGGTCATCAACTGCAATGGAGTCCAACCGCGATGGCCAAGACGGCAAGCCACTCTTTTGGCGATACCCAAACCCCGCTCCTGAACATGACCATTGGCGACTGCCTTAAGGAAAAGGCCACCCTACACCCGGATCACCCGGCCCTGGTGGTGCGCCACCAACAGATCCGCTGGAGCTATAGCCAACTGCTTGAGCAGGTGGACAGGCTGGCCATCAGCCTGCTGCGCCTTGGCATAGAGAAAGGGGACAGGGTGGGGATCTGGGCCCCCAACTGCTACCAATGGCTGCTGGTGCAGTTTGCCACGGCCCGGCTCGGGGCGATCATGGTCTGCATCAACCCCAACTACCAAAAGAGCGAATTGGCCTATGCCCTGAACAAGGTGCAGTGCAAGGCCCTGATTTGTGCCGAAGGCTTTCGCCAGAGCAACTACCTGGCCATGCTCGAGGCACTGGCGCCGGAGCTGGCCCATACCCATTCAGGGGCGGAGCTGGACGCCCAGGCCCTGCCGAGCCTGCGCCATATCATCACCATGGGTAAGGCCCGCCCCGGCTACCTGGCGTTTGACTGGCTGATGGGAGATTTGACCGCCGAGGACAGCGCCCTGCTGGACGCCCTGGATCTGAGCCCCCAGGATCCCATCAATATCCAGTTCACTTCCGGCACCACCGGCAACCCCAAGGGCGCCACCCTGTCCCATCACAATATCCTCAACAACGCCAAGCTGGTGGGCGACGCTATGGGCATGAGCCCGGCGGACAAGCTGTGCATTCCCGTGCCCCTTTACCATTGCTTCGGCATGGTGCTGGGCAGCCTGCTGTGCGTGGCCCATGGCGCCACCGCCGTTTTCCCGGCAGAAGCCTTTGACGCCGACAGTACCCTCAAAGCGGTCAGTGAAGAGCGCTGTACCGCCCTGCACGGGGTGCCCACCATGTTTATTGCCGAACTTGAACACCCGCAGTTTGACCAATTCGACCTGACCAGCCTGCGCACCGGTGTCATGGCCGGGGCCACCTGCCCGGTAGAGCTGATGAAGAAGGTCATCGGCAAGCTGCATATGGAAGAGGTGCTGATCGCCTACGGCCAAACCGAATCCAGCCCCATCAACCACATCACCTTGCGCGACGATCCTTTGGAAAAACGCATCGGCACCGTCGGCAAGGCCGGCGCCCACCAGGAGGTCAAAATCGTCGACGCCTTCGGGGACGAAGTGCCCCTGGGGGAACGTGGCGAGATCTGCAACAGGGCCTATTCGGTGATGCTGGGCTACTGGGACGACCCGCAAAAGAGTGCCGAAACCGTGGACCAGGACGGTTGGCTGCATTCGGGAGACCTGGGAGTGATGGACCAGGACGGTTATGTGCAGGTGGTGGGCCGCATCAAAGACATGATCATCCGGGGCGGCGAGAACATTTATCCCAGGGAAATCGAGGAGTTCTACTACCGCCATCCCAAGGTTCAGGACATCCAGGTGTTCGGCATACCGGACGACAAATACGGCGAACAAGTCTGTGCCTGGGTGATGCTCAGGAGCGGCCAGCAGGCGGACGCCGAAGAGATGCGTGCCTTCGCCGAAGGGGAACTGAGCCATTTTAAGATCCCCCGCCATTTCCACTTCGTGGACAACTACCCCATGACGGTCACCGGCAAGATCCAAAAATTCCGTATGCGCGAACTGATGCTGCAAAGCCTGGGGCTGGGCCAGGGCTGATCACAGTAGCCGCTGCGGCCGGTGGCTGCGGCGGCAAAACCGCACAACACACAGGGTTATTGTGCTATAGTCCGCCGACTTTTTTGCCGTACCGGAGCAGGATATGAGCCTGGAACAACACCTGATGGACCGCAGTGGCGGTCAATGCGAACTGTGCGCCGCCACCACATCCCTGAGCCCTTACCCTGTGCCCGCCAGCCGCGACGATGGCCTGGACGGCCATGTGCTGCTCTGTGCCACCTGTCTGGCCCAGGCCGAAGCCCCCAGCGACGTCAACCATTGGCGCTGCCTCAATGACAGCATGTGGAGCCAGGTACCGGCGGTACAGGTGATGGCCTGGCGCCAGCTCAAGCGCCTGTCTGCCGAAGTCTGGGCCCGGGATCTGCTGGACATGCTCTACCTGGACCCGGAAGTGCAAAAGTGGGCCGAAGCGGGCCTAGGGGACGACGACAGCGAGCCCACCCTGGACAGCAACGGTACCCGTCTGGCCGAAGGGGACGCCGTCACCCTGATCAAGGATCTGGACGTTAAAGGTGCCGGCTTTACCGCCAAGCGTGGCACCCTGGTCAAGGACATCCGCCTGACCAACAACCCCAAGCACATCGAAGGCAAGGTCAACGGCGTGCAGATCGTGCTGGTGGCCGAGTACCTGAAGAAAGCCTGAGTAAAAGGCGGCCCCGGCCGCCTTTTGTTTTTTAACAATATTGATCCCGCGCAAGGTGCCCTGGCCTGCCCTGGGTTAAGCTGGTCAAGCTACCGATAATCACCGCCGGGGTTACCTTGCCTGTAACAAAAGCCCCAGGGACGACCTGCCGACATTGGCTGGCCAGGGCTTTGGCCATTTTCCTGCTGTGCGGTCCACTGCCTGCCCTGGCCAAAGACGCCTTGGCCCCGGACTTCCAGACCCTGTTCAACGGTATCGACATGCCGGCCCTGCTGGTGGACCCGGCCAACGGCCGTATCGCCGCAGCCAATCCGGCGGCCCTGGCCTTTTACGGCTTCAGTGCCAAGGAACTGGTGGGGGCCAATGTCGATAGCCTCAATACCCTCAGCCAGGCCCAGGTGGCCGAAGAGCGGCGCCTGGCGGCAAGCCAGGGCCGGAACTTCTTCCTGTTCCGCCATCGTTTGAAAAACGGTGAGCTGCGCAACGTTGAGGTGTTCAGCCGGCCCTTTAGCTTCAACGGCAGGCAGTTGCTGCTGTCCCTGGTTCATGACGCCAACCCCAACCAACTGGACGGCAGTGCCGAGGCCCATTACCGCCAGCGCCTGGAACAGATGGTGGACCTGCAGGTGCGCGAACTCAAAGACGGCCAGCGCCGCCAATTGGCCTTCCTGCTGGGGGCCTTGGTGATCCAGGCCCTCGTGATCGGCGCCCTGGTGGTGGGGATCCGCCGCTGGCGTAGCCTGCAACAGGAAAAAAGCCACCTGGCACACCTGCTGGGCAACGTCTTGGACGCCGCCTCGGAATTTTCCATCATCGCCACCGACCCCAAAGGCGTCATCACCCGTTTCAACAAGGGCGCCGAGAAGATGCTCGGCTACAGCGCCGCCGAGCTGGAAGGCAAAACCAGCCCGGTCTTTTTGCACCTGCCGGAGGAAATGGCAGCCCTGTCGGCAAGCCTCAGCGCCCGTTTCGGCCAGCCGGTAGAAGGCTTTCGGGTCTTTGTGGAAGAGGCCGAACGCCTGGGTAGCGCCACCCAGGAATGGACATACATTCGTAAGGACGGCAGTCGCCTGACGGTGTCTTTGGTGGTGACCACCATGCGCGACCCCAAGGGCCAGCTTACCGGCTACCTGGGAGTGGCCCAGGACATCAGCCAGCGCCGCCAGGCCGAGCAGGCCCTGCTGGCCAGCAAGGAGCGCTACCACTCTCTGGTGGCCGCCCTGAGCGAAGGGGTGGTGATGCAGAACCGCCAAGGGCAGATAGTCGCTTCCAACCAGGCAGCCAGGCGCATGCTGGGCCTGGCCGAACACCAGTTGCACGGCAAGACCTCCCAAGACCCTTGGCAGGCCCTGGACGAAGACGGCCAGCCCTTCCCCGGCGAGCGTCACCCGGCCATGCTGACCCTGGCCAGCGGCCAGCCCCATCATAACGTGGTGATGGGCCTGCCCAGCCCACAAGGCCTGCGTTGGCTGTCCATCAACTCCGAACCTGTGGGCCAGGGGGCCGACGGCCGCCCGGACGCCGTGGTCTGTACCTTCGTGGACATCACCGAGCGCAAAGCGGTGGACGACCAGCTGCGCCTGGCTGCCAGCGTCTTTGCCAACAGTTACGAAGGCATCATGGTCACCGATGCAGACAACCGCATCATCGAGGTCAATCCCGCCTTTTGCCGCATCACCGGCTACAGCGCCGAGGAAGTCATAGGCCGCTCCCCCAACCTGCTGGCTTCAGGGCGCCAACCCCAGGGTTTCTACCAGGCCATGTGGCAGCAACTGGCAAGCCAGGACGCCTGGCGCGGCGAGATCTGGAACAGGCGCAAATCCGGGGAAGTCTATGCCGAGATCCTGGCCATCTCCGTGGTGCGCAACAGCCAGGGTGCCATCCAACGCTACATAGGGGTCTTTTCCGATATCAGCCAGCTCAAGGCCCATGAGCGGGAGCTGGATCAGATAGCCCACTTCGACCCCCTTACCGGCCTGCCCAACCGCCGTCGCCTCAACGATCTGCTGGCCCAGCGCCTGGGCCAGTGCGACCGATACCACCAGGGCCTGGCGGTGGCCTTTATCGACCTGGACGGCTTCAAGCCCATCAACGACACCTATGGCCACCAGGCCGGCGACCAGTTCCTGGTGGCCATGGCCAAACGGCTCAAAGGTGCCCTTCGCCAACAGGACGTGGTGGCCCGTATCGGCGGTGACGAGTTTGTGGTGCTGCTGGCAGATGTGCTGCACCCGGGCCTGGTGGAAGAGTCCCTGAACCGGCTTCTCAAGGTAATCAACGAACCGGTACAGATGGAAGGCACCCGGTTGCAGGTGTCGGCCAGCATAGGGGTGACCTGCTACCCGGATGACAGCGGCGATGCCGACCTGTTGCTGCGCCACGCCGACCAGGCCATGTACCGGGCCAAACAGGCGGGTAAAAACCGCTTTCACAGGTTCGATTTGGAACGGGACCGCCAGCAAAGCGGTTACCAGAGCTGGCTCAACCGCCTGGAACAGGCTCTGGCCGAAGATCAGCTGCGGCTCTATTACCAGCCAAAGCTGGACTTGAGCACAGGCAAGGTGGAAGGGGCCGAGGCCCTGCTGCGCTGGCAGCATCCCAGCCAAGGGCTGCTGGCACCGGGTGATTTCCTCGGCCACCTTCTGGGCAGCCGCCTTGACGTGCCTTTGGGGCAATGGGTACTGGACCAGGCCCTAGCGCAACTGGGCCGCTGGCAGTCGGCCGGTCTTGAGCTGAACCTCAGCGTCAACATCAGTGCCATGCACCTGTTGCAGCCAGATTTTGCCGACACCCTGGGCACCTTGCTGGCCGCCCACCCACAGATAGATCCGCGTTTCTTGGAACTGGAGATCGTCGAAACGGCGGCCCTGACCGACCTCAATCTGGCCGCCCGCACACTCACTCAGTGCCGGCGCCTTGGGGTCAGAACGGCCCTTGACGATTTCGGTACCGGTTATGCGTCCCTGACCTACCTGCGGCGGCTGCCGGTGGACCGTATGAAAATCGACCAGAGCTTCGTGCGGGACATGCTCAGCGATCCTAACGATCTGTCCATCGTCGAAAACGTTATTCAGATGGCCAGGGCCTTTAACCGGGAAGTGATCGCCGAGGGGGTGGAAACCCAGAATCACGCCAGGGCCTTGTTACAGCTGGGCTGCCACCATGTGCAGGGCTACGGGGTGGCCAGACCCCAGCCCGTCGACCAGTTCGAAGCCTGGCTGGCCCAGTGGCAGCGTCAACCCCGCTGGCTGGCTCCAAAGCTGCCGCCTTACCACCCGGAACTGGCCCTGCTGGCAGCGGCCAATGCCCACCGCCACTGGGTAGAGATGGTGCTGGCCAGCCTGGAAGCCCCTGCTGCCAAAGCCACGCTGGAACTCAATGGCCGCCACTGCAACTTCGGCCAGTGGTACCACACCGCCGGCATGGCCCGTTACGGCCACTTAGACGCTTTTTTGGCCCTGGAAGCCCTTCATGAACACAGCCATCAGGTGGCCGCCACCTTGCTGGCCGCCCCTAGTTCCCAGGCCCGCCAGGCCTTGCTGGATGCTCGCGATCAGGTGTCGGCGCAACTGGGAGTGCTGATCCAGGCACTTGGCCAGCGTAAAGCCGGCTAAGCCCCGGCCAGCAGGCCCTCAAGCCAACGGCTAAAGGCGCCAAGGCGCTTGGATAGGTGCCGGCGGTGGGGATAGAGCAGCCACAGGGGCATGGGGGCAATGGCCAGCTGCGGCAGCACCTGCTCCAACTGCCCTGACGCCAGCCATTGGCGCACGCCATGCTCGGGCACCTGGATGATGCCAAGGCCGGCCAGGCAGGCCTGGCTGTAGGCTTCGGTCTGGTTGACCGTCAACCGGGCCGGCATGGCCAATTGGCGCGGCTCTGCGTCTTGCAGGTATTCAAAAGCCCCCTGGCTGTCTCCCAACACCTGGGTGTAGTGGACCAGTTGGTGCCCGTTGAGATCGGCCAGGCTTTGCGGGCGTCCGTAACGGTCCAAGTAGGATGGGCTGGCGCAACTGACCATGGGCATATCCGCCAGGTGGCGGGCGATGACCCCCTGATCGGGCTGGGCACCGACCCGCAGCACCGCATCCAGGCCTTCGGCCACCAGATCCACCCGCCGGTCCGAGCAGGATATTTCCATCTCGAGCCTGGGGTGGCTGTCCAGAAACTGGCCCAGCTTGGGCAGCACCAGGTTCTTGGCAAGGCCGGTGGGCATGTCGATGCGTAGCTTGCCTGCCAAGCCCTGGCCTTCATCCTGAAAGAGGTTGTCCAGCTCCTGCATCTCGTCGAGCATCCACAGGCAACGCTGGTAATAGAGCTGGCCGTCCTGGGTCAGGGTCACCCGGCGGGTGGTGCGCTGAAGCAGCCGGGTACCCAAGTGGGTTTCCAGCTGCCCTACCCTATTGGACACATGGGTTTTTGACAGACCCAGATCGGCAGCAGCCAAGGTGAAACTGGCCAGCTCTGCCACCCGGGTGAAGATCTGCATGGCCTGGAGGCGGTCCTGCATGGGGATTGTCCACTCTGAGTAAACACGCCTTGCAGTATGCCTTTATTTATCCCAATCAATGCAAGTAATAGCCTGTCCTTGTCAATCCTCAATCCAAGGACAAACCATGACCAGCAACCCCATAGCCCTTATCACCGGTGGCAGCCGAGGCCTTGGCCGCAACGCCGCCCTGGCCCTTGCCGAGCAAGGCGTCGACGTCATTATCACTTACCACAGCCAGGCCGGCGCCGCCGACGAAGTAGTAGCCCAAATCCGCCAGGGTGGCGGCCGGGCCCTGGCACTGCAACTGGACTGCGGCAATGTGGCCGGCTTTGATGATTTTGCCCAGCGCCTGCGCCAGGAATTGGACAGTCATTTTGGCCGCCAGCAGTTTGACTACCTGGTTAACAACGCCGGCATCGGTATCCATGCTTCCCTGGTCGAAGGTACCGAAGCCCAGTTCGATCAACTGATGCAGGTGCACTTTAAAGGGGTCTTCTTCCTGACTCAGAAGCTGTTGCCCTTGCTCAAGGACGGCGGCCGCATCCTCAACTTTTCCAGCGGCCTGGCCCGTTTCTCCCTGCCCGGTTACGGCCTCTACGCCGCCATGAAAGGCGCAGTGGAAGTGCTGACCCGTTACTGGGCCAAGGAACTGGGCGAGCGGCAGATCCGGGTTAATGTGCTGGCTCCCGGCGCCATAGAAACCGACTTTGGTGGCGGCGCCGTTCGGGACAATCAGGCCCTGAACACCATGGTGGCCAGTGTCACCGCCCTTGGCCGGGCCGGCCAACCGGACGATATCGGCAAGGTGGTAGCGATGCTGTTGTCGGACGCCGGCAGCTGGGTTAATGGCCAGCGCATTGAAGCCTCCGGCGGCATGTTCCTGTAAAAAAAGGGCCTTGGGGCCCTTTTTTATCGGCTTTTACCGGTCAGTACACTCAAAGGTACGGCATAAAAGGCGGAAAACTCGCGGATGGTGCGATAGCTGACCGGTCGGCCCGCCTCGGCGCGCTTGATGGTAGCCAGGGACAAGCGCAGGTGCTTGGCCTGGCAGGCATGGCTGAGATCTTCCTGGCTTATGCATTTGGCGTCACGCAGGGCTTTGAGCCTGGCAGCGTCCAGTCTCTGGGTTCCTTTCATGGCCTGTCCTCCTTGATGGCCCCCCAAGTCTAGTGCCTTACCCTGCCAAGGAGGCCAACAGCAACCCTGGCAGACCAGTACGCTTTTGTTGCCACCCTTTACTGATCAAAGTGTTAGGTCATCTTATGGCAGGGGCGTGACAACCCTGACACCGAGCTGATACCGACCTGATGCGGCTGTGTCCCCTGGAGGCTTCTCATACTTGCCAAGGCTGCCCGGCCCCATGGCAGCAATGGAGCCCACTTCAAGAGGAATGATCATGAGTAACGTGAATTGGAACAACGGCCAACTGCTGACCCTGGAACAGGGCATGACCGCCACCTGCACCGGCAACCTCAACCCTGGCCAGCTCTACTGCCTGTTCTTCTATAATGCCGCCCAAAACGACGCCGACACCGTGGTCACAGTGGTCTGGTCCAACTCCCAGCCGCCGGTCCAGGTCTTGGTGCCGGGCACCACCGGCAAGCAGGGCCTGGCCTCCTTGTGTTTCGTCAACGGCGACCAGACCAATACCGTGTCCGCCGCCGTGACCCAGGGCCAGCCGGGTGCCTCGGTGCAGACCTTTATCGGCAGCGTCAAAATGCCCATGGAGTCCCCCGGCATCAACAACATAAACCTGGCTCCCAATGGCGAACCCGTGCCCTTCAGGGCCTTCACCCGCTTCTATAATGTGCCGGCCTCCCATTGGTACCAGATGACCCTGACCAGCGACATCAACCAGTTCATCACAGTGCAGTTCGAGGAACAACGGGCCCAGGTGAACATCGTCAATACCACCTCTAACCCCACCGAGTTGGTGACCTATGCCGGCAACGCCCAGCAGTATGTGACCATCAACGCGGTGCCCAACCAGATCTACAGCTGGTCGCTGCAAGGCAACGGCCGCCAGTTCGTGTGGATCAATGCCGACAGCGTGCAAAACTCCCAAAGCGCCACCATCAGCCTCCAGTCCCTGTCCGCCCTTTACGACGCCCAGCAGGGCAAGTAACCCCAGCACAAAAAAACCGCGCCTCGGCGCGGTTTTTTTCCCACAAAGGCTCAGTCGCCCTGTCTCAACCCTTGCCCCCTTGGTGTTTTTTCAGATATTGGCCTGGGGTTATTCCCAGCACCGCCTTGAAGTCATGGGTAAAGTGGGCCTGGTCAAAGTACCCGGCTTCAAAGGCGGTATCCAAAATCACCCCGTCTCCCCCTGCCTTGAGGCGGTGGCGGGCCAGGGCCACCCGTTGGATCCGGCTAAACTGCTTGGGGCTCAGCCCCACCCAACTTTTGAACTGCCGCTCCAATTGGCGCTGGCTAAGGTTGGCTTGGGCCAGCAGCGGTGCCAGCGGTCCTCGGCCCTTTTCCTTGGTGATAGCCCCCAACACCTGATGGGCAGGGCCCGGTGTCCAATCGGCCTTGGCCAGGCAGCCAAGCAGTACCTCTTCGACCAGGGCTTTCTGGGCGGCCTGGCTTGGTGCCTGGGCCAGGCGCTCTGCCAGCTCGGCCAGGGCCAGTTGCGGCAGTTCCTGCCCCCAGGTCCCAGCCAACTCCGCCAGCGGCAAACGAAGAAAGGGATAGCCCATACCCGGGTGAAAACGTACCCCCATCAAGCGGCTTTGAGTTCCCATGGCCATGGCGGTGCTGGTGAGGGTGGGGCCAGAGACGATGGCCCCCTGCCCACGTTCTTGGCCGGCCAGGGCCAAGGCCCCGGCAAAATGGAAAATCAGACCGCTGCCGCCGTCCGGGTGCAGAAACTGGAGGTCGGGCGCCGGGCCGTTCAACGCCAGCCACCAGTAACATTGCACAAAAGGGGCCAGGACCGGGCTTGGGGCCTGTTGCTGGTAGCCGGCCAGGGCCGGCGCTGTGTTGAGGGTGCTGGGCATAGGGACAAAACCCCAGGGACTTTGCAGCCAGTCTAGCGCCAAAGCGGCATGTCGGAAATCTACAATACCGGGCCGGCGCCGGCGCCTAGAGTAGCGACACCACCTTGAAAGGAGATTAGCCATGCGTTTGCCCTACTACACCCTGGCCCCCGGCGCTGTGAAAGCCATGATGGGCCTTGAGCAGTACCTTGATACCCAGGCCAAAGACCAAGACGGCGTCGAGAAATCCCTGCTGGAACTGGTCAAGGTGCGGGTGTCACAGCTCAACCAGTGCGCCTATTGCCTGGACATGCACACCAAGGACGCCCGCGCCCTGGGAGAAACCGAGCAGCGCCTGTACGCCCTGACCGCCTGGCGCGAGACCCCCTTTTTCACCCCAAGGGAAAGGGCAGCCCTGGCCTGGGCCGAGGCCAATACCCTGCTCACCCAGCAGGGTATCGAGGACCATCAGTTTGAAGCGGTGCGCAGCCACTTTAGCGACAAGCAACTGGTGGACCTGACGGTGGCCATCGCCACCATCAACGCCTGGAACCGCATCGGGGTCAGCTTTGCGCCGCTGCCGGGCAGTTACCAGCCGGCCGGCTGAGTTGAAAAGGCGCCCTTGGGCGCCTTTTTTTATTGGCGCGGATCGTCCTTGGGGTTGACGTAGGTAATGCCCCAGGGACCCATGCCGTGCAGCTGGATCACCGTGCCTTCGTCCTTGGTGAAGGCGTAGTGGCGAGTGCCCATGTCCATGGCGGCAAAGCCACCTGGGGTCAGGGCCTTGGCCTTGTCTTCGTCATAGGTTTCCCCCAGGCCCATGTAGAGGGTGCCGGTCAGCACCGACACATGCTCCACGGTCGGGTGCCAGTGGGGTTTGATCTGGTAGTTGGCGGGGAAACGCAGGCGCAGGGTGAAGGGGCCGGCAGCGCCGGGGTTACCTTCCAGTACGGCCACTTGCGATCCGGCTGGCAAAGAGCCCGGTCCCGGGGCCCAGTTAAGGCCGTCGGCATTGGCCATGATATGGCCCTGCATCATTTCGCCGGCCCCCAATGTCAGGGGCAGCAGCAGGGCCATGGCCACGGCGAGGCGGCGATGGGATTGCATTGGAACCTCCTTTGCTTGGGTTAGTTCAAGCTAATAAAAGGTAGTCCAATACCGCGCCGCCAGGGCTGAACCGCCCCTTGGGGGGCCATAAAAAAAGCCGCCCATAGGCGGCTTTTTAAGTGCTGAGGCTCAGTCTTCGCTGGCGCCGCCGCCCCAGGTGTCACGCAGACCCACGGTGCGGTTGAAGATCAAGGTGTCGTTGTTGGCGTCGCGGCAGAAATAGCCGATACGCTCGAACTGGAAGCCCTGTTCGGCCTTGGCGTTGGTCAAAGAGGGTTCCACCCAGCCTTGCACCACCGCTAGGGACTCTGGGTTGATGGTACCCAGGAAGTCGTCGGCGCCGCCCGGGTTGGGGACGTTAAACAGGCGGTCATACAGACGCACTTCGGCCGGCAGGCCGTGGTCCTTGCTGACCCAGTGGATAACCCCTTTGACCTTGCGGCCGTCGGCCGGATCTTTGCCCAGGGTGTCGGCATCATAGGTGCAGTAGATGGTGGTGATGTTGCCGGCGTCGTCTTTTTCGACCCGCTCGGCCTTGATCACATAGGCATTACGCAGCCTCACTTCCTTGCCCAGCACCAGGCGCTTGTACTTCTTGTTGGCCTCTTCGCGGAAGTCTTCCGCTTCGATAACCAGTTCCCGGCCAAAAGGCACCTTACGGCTGCCCATCTCCGGTTTGCTGGGGTGGTTGGGGGCCTCTAGCCATTCCACGTCCCCTTCGGGGAAGTTTTCGATGACCAGGCGCACCGGGTCCAGCACCGCCATGGCGCGGGGGGCGTTTTCGTTGAGGTCGTCGCGGATGCAGGCTTCGAGCATGGCCATCTCGACGGTGTTGTCCATCTTGGTCACGCCGATGCGCTTACAGAATTCGCGGATGGACGCCGGGGTATAGCCACGGCGGCGCAGGCCGGCGATGGTGGGCATACGGGGGTCGTCCCAGCCTTCGACGTGCTTTTCCACCACCAGCTGGTTGAGCTTGCGCTTGGAAGTGACGGTGTACTCCAGGTTCAGGCGGGAAAACTCGTACTGGCGCGGGTGGCAGTCGATGGAGATGTTGTCCAGCACCCAGTCGTACAGACGGCGGTTGTCCTGGAACTCCAGGGTACAAAGGCTGTGGGTGATGCCTTCGATGGCGTCCGAGATGCAGTGGGTGAAGTCGTACATGGGG
This sequence comes from Gallaecimonas xiamenensis 3-C-1, assembly GCF_000299915.1. NCBI lineage: Bacteria > Pseudomonadati > Pseudomonadota > Gammaproteobacteria > Enterobacterales > Gallaecimonadaceae > Gallaecimonas > Gallaecimonas xiamenensis. Next base: position 28,146 of record NZ_AMRI01000009.1, on the reverse strand, counting down.
TAGATGCACCAGGCGTCACCGGTCTGGTGGTGGTGGGCAAATTTGACCCGGTACAGGACGGGGTCACGCATCACCATGAAACTGGAGCCCATGTCGATCTTGGCGCGCAGGCAGGCCTCGCCTTCCTTGAAGCCACCGTCGCGCATTTTTTTGAACAGCTCGAGGTTTTCCTCAACGCTGCGGTCGCGGTAGGGGCTGTTCTTACCCGGCTCCTTGAGGGTGCCACGGTATTCGCGAATTTGTTCTGGGCTCAGCTCGTCCACGTAGGCCAGGCCTTTTTGGATAAGCTCAACGGCGTAACCGTGCAGCTGCTCGAAGTAGTCGGAGGAGTGGCGCACCTCGCCGTCCCACTCAAAACCCAGCCAATGGACGTCTCGCTTGATGGAGTCCACGTATTCCTGGTCTTCTTTGACTGGGTTGGTGTCGTCAAAACGCAGGTTGCACTTGCCCTGGTAGTCGTCGGCCAGGCCGAAGTTCAGGCAGATGGACTTGGCATGACCCACGTGCAGATAGCCGTTGGGTTCAGGCGGGAATCGGGTGTGAACGCTATGATGTTTACCGCTTTGCAGATCCGCATCGATAATTTGGCGGATAAAGTTGCTGGGACGGTTTTCGCCCGCATTGCTCATAGCAGTCCTCTGGTACTTTTTATGTGAAAATTACCCTTATGATCCATGAAACAAGGCAGTGAAACAATAGAGCCATGGCCCATTGCAAATACAGTCTAACCGGCGCCCGCGTCCTGACCCGCCAAGGGTTAAATTATGGCCACCTGGTGGTGGCCGACGGCCACATCGAGGCACTGCTACCCCTGCATCAGTCCCCGCCCCGCCCCTGGGTGGATTGCTCGGACCTGCTGATTGCACCGGGCTTTGTGGATCTGCAGCAAAACGGCGGCTTTGGCCTGCTGTTTAACGACAGCCCCGACACCGACACCCTGGCCGCCCTAAACGAGGGCAACCTGCGCCACGGCACCACTGGCTTCTTGGCCACCTTGATAACAGACGACGACGCCAAAGTGGCCGCCGCCATCGAGGCGGCCCGCCAGTATCAAGGGGAAGGCCTGTTGGGGCTACATCTGGAAGGGCCTTGGCTCAACCCCAACAGGGGCGGCATCCACGACAGCCGCCAGATAAGGCCGGTGAGCGACAAACTGCTCAGTCTTATCCTGGGGGCAGCCGATGTGGTCAAAGTGGTTACCCTGGCACCAGAAGCGGTGAGTCCCCAGGTCATTGGCCAACTTGCCAAGGCCGGCATCAAGGTGGCCGGCGGCCATACCCTGGCCGACGAAGCCCAGAGCCAAGCGGCCATCGCCGCCGGGCTATCCATGGCCACCCATCTTTTTAACGCCATGGCCCCCATCAGCGCCCGCAGCCCCGGCTTTGCCGCCACCGCCCTGGACCAGGGCCTTTGGTGCGGCCTGGTGGCGGACGGGGTCCATGTCAGCGCCGCCAATATCCGCCTGGCCCAGCGCCTGTTGGGGGAAAAGGCCTTGTTGGTGACCGACGCCACCCCCGCCAGCGGCGCCCCGGATCTCACCCAATTTGCCTTCGCCGGCAAAACCATTCAGGTCAAGGACGGCCGCTGCCTGGGCCCGGACGGCACCATTGGCGGCTCCAACCTCACCATGGACCAGGGAGTGCGGACCCTGGTGGCGATGCAGGTACCTGTGGAAAGCGCCCTGGCCATGGCCGGGGTCCATCCCCGCCTGGCCCTTGGCCTACCCAGGCTGATGCCGGGCATGAAAGCCGAACTGGTAGGGCTGTGCCCCGACCTGAAGGTCAGGGGCACAGTACAGGGGCGGCAGCTGCTGGAAGTGGCCGGTTAAGAGGCCTCGGCGGGTAAGGCAAGGTTTGGGGCGGATGCTTCCTTCAAGGCGACTTCCTGCTTCACTGCCTCATTGCTCAATTGCTTGAAGACAACCCATTGCTGCAAGGGCTGGCCGCTGACGGGATCGCCCTCGTTGCGGGTATAGAAGCTGTTAAATGCCAGCCCATGGGCACCGAGCTTTGCGGACAATTGCTTCATGGCCTTGGGGGCTTCGTCGCTGTTGGCGACCAGTAACTTGGCCAGACAATGCCTGGGTCCGTCACAGGCCAGCTCCACAAGACTGATGCCCAACTGCGTCTGGACCTGGCCAAAGGCGGCACGAAAAAGTTGCTCCGTTGCCTCTGCCTGGGGCTGGCTGAGCCCTCGCGCCTTGGTCTTGGCCAAGCTGTCTTCAAAAGAGAAGGTATCAGCTAAAGATGCCGTTTCCTTCCCAGGCTCAGGCAGGCTCTGCCATAACAGCACACCGGCGCCGCAAACCAGCGCGCCACCCAAAAAAGCCATCAGGTATCCCTTCATATTTCCTCCTTTTTACTTCAACGTCTTGCCTCTGCTGTCAGCCTGCTGGCCAGTCCAAGGCTTGTCAATGACTGCCACCGGCTTGCCGATCTGGGGCGGGTGCCTGCTTGACCCTTTCGATGAGCAGCACCACAGGTTCGCCGCTGTTGGCAACGCTGGTGTAGGTGGTAGTGGTAAACCAGCTCGGTCCTCTCTGCTTGGCAAGGCCACCAAACAGGAGGTCAGTTACCTTGCCGACATCATCCCCATCGGCCACCTTGAGGCTAAGCAGGCAGCGGCTGTCCCCGCAGGCAAGGTCCTGAAGATCTACGGCCACTTTTTGTTGAAGCGAGGCCATCTGCTCCCATATAGCCGCTTCGTTAGCCTGGCCTGCCTCGTCCACCACCCTGTTGTCGGTAAAGGCCCGAAAATCCTTCTGAAAGTCCTCCAGGTCCCGATAGTTTTGCATCTGGGGCGGCACCGTCTGAGTGTCAATACCCATGGCCTTCAGCCTTGCCAGCAGTTTGGGGTCATTCAATGATCCGATCGGCTCCCCTTCTTCCGGGGCAGCCGCTGGCTGGGACTCGGGCTTGGGCGCCGATTGGCCAATGTTTGCCGCAGACGCCGCCAATGGTGCAGCCTCGGCCTTTGCCACTGGCGCCGCAGGGGCTGGTTGGCTGCCGGTCTCAGCTACCGGTACCGGGGCAGTGGTCCCTTGGTTGGCAAACCACAAGAAAGCCAGGGCAGCCCCCAACACCAGGGTCAAAAGGTGGGTAAATATCCTTTTCATCAGTGCTCCTTACTTATGCCTGGTGGCGGTGTCATGTCCCTCAAAGGGCGCCATGTGACTCCCATTCCCTTTCGTACTATGCTCCAGGCTACGGTTATAAATGGACGTTCACTTTATGCGCAATCACATCGACTATATCGAATTCCCCGCCAAAGACCTCAAAAACATCAAAGCCTTCTATGAAAAGGTCTTTCAATGGGAGTTTACCGATTACGGCCCCGACTACTGCGCCTTCGACGACGGCAAGATGAAGGGGGGCTTTGAACGCAAGGACAACTTCATACCCGCCGGCCGGCCCCTGGTGGTGATCTACCACCCCGAGCTGGAGCGCAAGTTGCAGCAAGTCGAGGCCGAAGGCGGCCGCATCGTAGCGCCGATTTTCAGCTTCCCCGGCGGCCGCCGTTTCCACTTTGCCGACCCCGACGGCAACCTGCTGGCAGTTTGGAGCGACAAATAACAAGGAGCCTGTCATGAAAGGTCCCGGTATCGTCTTTCCCCCGCCCCTAATCCTGGTGGCCGGCTTTGTGATTGGCCTGGGGCTGGATCAGCTCTACCCTGCCCCCCTCAAACCCCTGGCCTGGCTGCTGGTGGTACTGGGCCTGGCCATCACCGCCTGGGCCTTGGCCAGCTTCAAACTGGCCAAGACCCCCATTTTCCCCAACAAGGACGCTACCCAACTGGTGGTCAAGGGCCCCTACCGGTTTTCCCGAAACCCCATGTACCTGGGGCTGGCAGTCAGCTACCTGGGGCTGGCCCTGTGGCTTACCAGCCCTTTTGCCCTGGCCCTGTTGCCGGTCAGCCTTTATGTGCTGTGGCTGCTGGTGATCCGCCGGGAAGAGGCCCACCTCCTGGATAAGTTCGGTGAGGATTACCGCCACTACTGCGACAAGGTACGCCGCTGGTACTGACTTCAAACATATGATTTAAAAGATAATCACGTTTCTTCACGTTGTTTCAAAGCCCCTTTGTCCTGCCCTGGGTTATAGCTGAGGCACCTGGACGAACCACCCTAAAAGGGAGCTTTGTATGAACAAACGCGAATGGGCCGGTTGCCTATGCCTGGCAACCCTGCTGACCGCCTGCGGCGGCAGCGACGGTGACAACAGCCCCACCACCTCCAACCCGCCACCGACGCCTGCCCCCGTGGTCAATGTCGGGGTCTTTGTGGACAGTCCGGTGGCCGGCATCGGTTATCGCACCGCCAGCCAGGAGGGCACCACCAACAGCGCCGGCGAGTTCGACTATGTGGAAGGGGAAAGCGTGACCTTCTTCCTAGGAGACTTGGCCTTCCCGGCGGTACCGGCCAGCGGCCAGGTGACCCCGGCGGACATCGCTGATGGCGACGACACCACCGCCACCAATATTCTGCAGCTGCTGCAGACCCTGGACAGCGACGGCAACCCCTACAACGGTATCGACATCAGCCCGGATATGGCCGCCGCCTTTGCCGGCACCACCCTGGACCTGGCGTCGGCCAGCTTCGATACCGAGGTGGCCTCGGTACTGGCCAGCATCGACCCCGCCCTGACCCTGGTCTCGGAGAGCGCCGCCAAGGGCCACTTCCAGGACAGCCTGCAAAGCCAATTGCGGGGCAGCTGGCTGTTTAGCGAAGGGGAAGGCAAGCGCAATGTGATGACCTTCCTCGAAGACGGCCTTTACATCATGATCCACGAACACGCCGACGAGCCGGATGAGGCCAACGGCCAGACCGCCGGATCGGTAGAGTTCGGGGAATATGACTGGGACCCCGAAAGTGGCGAGTTGACGGTGGTGGCCATCGCCGAGTCCGACGGCTGGGGCGGCCTTTACGACCCTGAAGAAGGCAGCTCGGTCAGCACCCTGATGCTGGACGGCGACAGCTTTCAAATGCAGTTCACCGACGATGCCGGCGATCTCATCACCTTCACCCGCATCGAAGACGACCAAGACCCCCTGGTCGGCGCCTGGCTCCTCTATGAATACGAAGACAACAACTTCAATGTGCTGACCTTCCTGCCAGGGGGCGAATACGTCATCGCCCACAGCAATAACCAGGAAGACGAGCCCTTGTCCGGGGAGTTTGGCACCTATAGCCTGGCAGACGGCGTGCTGATGGTCACCGGCGCCAGCGTCAACAGTGACGGAGCCGGCGGCCTTTACAACGCCGAAGATGGTAGCGATCAGTTCAACGAGTTCCTGCAGCGCCACCCCTGGGGCGAGCTGACCTTTACCGACGACAACGAAGGCAGTTTTGGCTTTGCCCGCATCGGCATCTTCAGCGCCGAGCTGTTCAGCGACGACAAGGCCGCCACCAAAAGGGTGCAGGTGGAACGCTTTAGGGGCTTTGACGACAACAGCGCCCTTGGGGACTGGACCTTGAGCCTGCCGGCCTTGACCGACGAGTCCAGTGCCGTGGAGGCCCGCCTGGTACTGAACGGCAATGGCGTCGGCACCCTGACCTTGGGGGAAGAAAGTGCCCAGGACATCAGCTGGTATGTCACCAGCAGCGCCACCCTCAACCTGGTAGCAGAGGGCGACAGCCAAACCTGGTATTGGACCCTGACCGGCATTCGCGGTGCGGACGGGGCCGTGCTGGTTAGCCTGGCCGACCCGGACGACGCAGACAACCCCGCCAGCTTCCTGCTGGAAGGGACACTGGTTCCTCGTTTGCCATGACCTCTCCCATGGGGCATGTGTTTGGGGGCGGCCAGCCCCCTTTTTTATGCCTTGGCTTCCAGCTGTGCCTTCAACGCCGGCGGCAGTTTCAGTTCCCTTGCCAGTTCGTCCAGGTAAAAACGCTCCATGCTGCTTTGGGTGTCCACCATCACCAGGCTGGCCAGGTACAACTGGGCCGCCATCTCGGTGCTATAGGCCAAGCGGGCAACCTCGGCTGCGTCCACCGGTTTGCGCAGTTCCTCGTCCAACCACTGCTGCAAGGCCGGATCGTCTTCCAGTTTGGCCAACTCGGTTTCTATGGCCTGGCGCTCCCTGTCATCAATATGGCCGTCGCATTTGGCGGCCGCAATCAAGGCCACCAGCATGGCTTTGGCCTGGCTCTGCTGTTGCGGCGGCGTCAATTGCTCGGGGGACAGCACCTGTGGCCCCTGGCCCTTTTGCTGCTGCCAGTCGCTGTATACCTTGTAGGCCAGCACTCCCAGGGCAGCCATGGAGCCGTACTTGGCCACCTTGCCACGACTTTTCTTGCTGCCCAGCAGCAAGCCCAAGGCGCCACCGCCCAAGAGCCCCTTGCCAAAATCCCCGGTTAGCTTGTCCTTGGACAGGTAGGCCTTGCCGGTGCTTAACAGACTGTCCAGTAAACCTTTGGTATTCATTTGACCTCCTTGGATTTTTTACTGGGACTGCGATTTGGCCCCAAGATTCCCCATGCTAAGCTGTCAGTCCTTCACTTCCCTGAACCGGATGCCCATGGACAAGGCCCGCGCCCTGGTATTGGCACGTCAGCACCTTTTTGCGCACTGGCAAGGCGATCTGGCGTCCCTGGTATCCCATCTGGGCGCCCTGCAACTGGATGCCATCCAGGTGATAAGCCGAGCCCATCACCACCAACTCTATAACCGCTTCAAAGGCTACAGCGAGCCGGCCCTGGCCCAGGCCGAGGCCAAGCGGGAGATCTTCGAATACTGGTCCCATGCCGCCGCTTACCTGCCCATGGCCAGCTACCCCTATGCCCGGGTACGGATGGACAGGATCCGCGAAGGCCAGCGCCATTGGTTTGAAAAAAACGCCAAACTGTGCCGTTTCGTGCTGGACCGCATTCGCGCCGAGGGGCCCCTGAAAGCGTCGGACTTTGTGCGGGCCAAGGGGGGCTGGTGGCAATGGTCGGATGAAAAAAAAGCCCTGGAGCAGCTGTTTCACGAAGGGGAACTGATGGTGAGCCACAGGGACGGTTTTCAAAAGGTGTTCGACCTGCCGGAAAGACTGCTGCCAAGCCATATCCCCACCCAGCGGGCCAGTGACCAGGCCTACGGCCGCCACCTGGTGCGCAGCTTCCTGGGCTGCCAAGGGCTGGGCCGGGTTGAGGAAATCGCCTACCTGCGCCGGGGAGATGGCCCTTTGGTCAAGGCGGCGGTGGCGGCCATGCTCAGCAGCGGCGAGCTGGAACTGCGCCAGGGAGAGCTGCTACTGGCCGGCACCGACCTTGATCAGTTGGCCCCAGCGCCGCGCAAGGTGCGGCTGCTCTCCCCCTTCGACCCGGTGTTGCTGCAACGAAAACGTCTCAACAGGCTGTTCGATTTCGATTACCAACTGGAATGCTACCTGCCGGCGGCCAAGCGCCGTTTCGGCTACTTTGGCCTGCCTATCCTCTACGGTGACCGCTTTGTGGGGGTGGTGGATCTCAAGGCCAACAGGCCCAAGGGGCGGCTGGAGCTCAAAGCCCTGCACTGGCAGGCCCAACCCGGCCCCGCCCTTAAGGCCAGCTTTAACAAGGCGCTGGCCGATTTTGCCCGCTTTCATGGACTCAAGGAGCACACCGGTGTTTGAGGTGGTTAAAGACAGCCCCCGCTTTGTGGTGGTCAACAAGACCCAGGCCCAAAGTTTTCATGCCGAAGACGGCCCCGGCTTTTTCGTGGCCGTCGAGGCGGCCCTTGGCCAAAAGCTCTGGCCGGTACACCGGCTGGACAAGGTCACCACCGGGCTGGTGCTCTTTGCCAAGGACAGCGAAGCCGCCGCCACCCTGGGCCGGCTCTTTGAAGAGCGGCAGATCAAAAAGTGCTACCTGGCCCTGTCCGACAAGAAGCCCAGCAAGAAGCAGGGCCTTATCAAGGGCGACATGAGCAAGGCCAGGCGCGGCGCCTGGCGTTTGCAGCGCACCACCCAGAACCCGGCCATCACCCGTTTTGACAGCCAGGCCCTGGGAGACGGGCTGCGCCTTTACCGGCTTTGGCCACACACCGGCAAGACCCATCAGCTGCGGGTGGCCATGAAGAGCCTGGGCGCCCCCATACTGGGGGACGAACTGTACGGTGGCAGCCCCCATCAACGGGTTTGCCTGCACGCCTATGCCCTGGCCTTCAGTGCCTTCGGTGAAGCGGTGCAGGTCCTTGCCGCCCCGGACTTTTTGGACGCACCGCCGCCCCCCTTCGAGGAAGCCCCATGAACCAGTTGGCGGCCATGGAGGCCTTTGTCAGGGTGGCCGAGCTGGGCAGTTACACCAAGGCCGCCGAGCAGCTGGGCCTGTCCCGCACCCAGCTGTCCAAGCTGGTGATGCAGCTCGAAGAGCACCTCAAGGTACGGCTGCTGCAGCGCACCACCCGGCGCCTGCACCTGACCGAAGCCGGCGAGCGCTACCTGGCAAGGGCCCAGGGCATACTCCAGGAACTGGAAGAAGCCCAGGCCGAGTTGCACCAGGGCAGCAGCCAGGTGACAGGGCGGCTCAGGATCAACGGCCCCATGTCCTTTGGCCTTCGCTACCTGTCGCCCCTGGTGGCCCAGTTCATGGCTCAGCACCCGGAGCTGGAGGTTCGGCTCGACCTTACCGACCGGCGGGTGGACCTGTTGGAGGAAGGCTACGACCTTGCCATTCGCATCGGCAACCTGCCCGACTCTAGCCTGGTGGCCCGCCAGTTAACCCGCTGCCGCATGCTGCTGGTGGCGGCCCCCGCCTACCTGGCGGCCAAGGGCGAACCTAAAAGCCTTGACGATCTGCTCCACCACCAAGGTCTGCGTTATCGCGGCAGCGGCGGCAATGTCCAGTGGCAGCTGGGGGAGCGCACCCTGACCATGGCCGGGCCCTTGGAAAGCAATAACGGCCAGGTACTGAGTGACGGCGCCGAAGCCGGTCTTGGCTTGGCCTTTCAGCCCAGTTTCCTGGTGGAGGACGGCCTTCGTGCCGGCCGCCTTCAGGTGGTGCTGGCCGACCAGGTCACCACCAGCCTGGGGGTCTACGGTATCTTCCCGGTGCGGCGCCACCTGCCGGCCAAGGTCAGCCTCTTTCTGGATTTTCTGGCCCAGGCCTGGGGAGATCCCCCCTATTGGGAAAAGGACATTGTCAGCTAATTGGAACCAATGTTGTTCCAATCAACAAGATTATCTCCGGTCTGTGGCGCACTAAAGTAAGCAACGTCAAACATCACAGACTTTCTTGGAGACACTGTTATGCAAGCTTACGCCACCACCCTGCTGCGCCTGTCCCTGGGTATCATGACCCTGGCCCACGGCCTGATGAAAATCTTCGTGTTCACCATTCCCGGCACCGTCGGTTATTTCGAGTCCCTGGGTCTGCCCGGTTTCCTGGCCTACCTGACCATACTGGCGGAAGTGGGCGGCGGCCTGGCCCTGGTACTGGGCATTTACACCCGCTGGATAAGCCTGGCCCTGGTGCCGATATTGCTGGGCGCTGCCAGCGTGCACATGGGTAACGGCTGGGTCTTCTCCAACGCCGGTGGCGGCTGGGAATTCCCCGTGTTCTGGACCCTTGCCCTGGTGGTACAAGCCGGTCTTGGCGGCGGCGCCCTGGTAGCCAACAAACGCTTTGCCTAAGGAGTCACAATGTTACCGAGCCTCTTTATTTCCCACGGCTCACCCATGCTGGCCCTGACCCCGGGGCCAGCACGGGATTTTCTCATTGCCCTGGGACAACAATACCAACCTGACGCCATTGTCCTGGTGTCGGCCCACTGGACCACCAGGGGCCTGGCCCTGAGCCAAAGCGCCCAACCGGAAACCATCCACGACTTTTACGGTTTTCCCCAACAGCTCTACCAGCAGCAGTATCCGGCTCCAGGTGCACCGCAGCTGGCTGCCGAATTGGCCACCAAGCTCGGCGCCACCCTGGTGGACAGGGGCATGGACCACGGCGCCTGGGTGCCGCTGTCATTGCTTTACCCCAGCGCCGACATCCCGGTGCTGAGCCTGTCCCTGCCTCTTAACTGGAGCAACAGCGAGCTTTACGCCCTTGGCCAGAAGCTCAGGTACCTCAAGGAAAAAAACGTGCTGGTTATCGGCTCGGGCAGCCTGACCCACAACCTGCGGGCCCTGCAGCCTGATGGCAGCGCCGCCCCAGGCTGGGTGACGGCCTTTAGGGATTGGGTGGCACAGAAGATAGCGGCGGACGACAAGGGGGCGCTGCTGGACTGGCAACAGGGGCCGCAGGCCCTGGCCAACCACCCTACCCCCGAACATTTCCTGCCGCTGCTGGTGGCCATGGGCGCCGGGGGCAAGGGGCAGCTGCTGCACCACAGCGTCAGCCACGGCATATTGGCCATGGACTGTTACGCCTTCGGCTGAGCCTCGTCGGCAAAGGCCTGGCGAATATCCGCCACCTTGGGGACTATGGCTTCAAAAGCGGCCACCACTTTCGGATCAAAGTGGTGGCCAGCTTCCTTTCTTAGCAGCTCAAGGGCTGCCTCCAGGGTCCAGGCCGGTTTGTAGGGGCGCTGTGAAGTAAGGGCGTCAAAGACGTCGGCCACCGCCACGATGCGCCCCTCCAGGGGAATGTCGTCCCCTTTTAGGCCAGCGGGGTAGCCGCTGCCATCGAATTTTTCATGGTGGGTCAGGGCAATGCAGCAGGCCATGGTCATCAGCGGCGAGCTGTCGTCCTTGAGGATCTCGGCGCCAATGGCCGGGTGGGTCTGCATCACCTGCCATTCGGCATCGTCCAACTTCCCAGGCTTTTGCAAAATAGCGTCGGGAATACCGATTTTGCCCACATCGTGCATGGGCGCCGCCATTTTCAGAAGCCTTGCCCAATCGGCGGGCATGCCCAGCACCAGCGCCAGCTCATAGGCGTAATGGCTCATGCGCCGCACATGCATGCCGGTTTCGTTGTCCTTGTATTCGGCGGCCCGCCCCAAGCGCACGATCACCGCTTCGCGGGTTGCCTCCAGCTCCCTGGTGCGCTCCCGCACCAGGGCGTCCAGGCTACGCTCTTGCTGATAGAGGCGCAGCTGGGTCGCCACCCTGGCCCGCACTATGGGGGGGCTGATTGGCTTGGTGATGTAATCCACGGCGCCCACCGAAAACCCCCTGGCTTCATCCTCCACTTCCCCCATGGCGGTAACGAAAATCACCGGAATGCGGTGGGTCAAAGGATCGGCCTTGAGGGCTTTGCAGACGGCGATGCCGTCCATCTCCGGCATCATGATGTCCAGCAGGATAAGGTCAGGCCTGGGCTGGGTGCGGGCCAGGGCCAGGGCCTTGGCGCCGTTGGTGGCGGCCTTGAGGTTGTACTCCCCTTTTAGGGCCTCGCGCAGTATGTGCAGGTTCTCGGGGACATCGTCCACCAGCAGCAGGGTGGCCTCTTTCATGCGTCCTCCAGCAAGGCGTCAAGCTGGACCAAGGCCTGGTCAAAATCAAAGAGCTCCAACTGGCTGCGAAGCGCCCCCAGGGTACCCTTGAGTTCCGGCTGGCGGGCCAGTATCGCTTCCAGCTCGTCAAGGGCCTGGGCGTCGGCAGCCAGCAGCACCGGTCTCATAGCCACCAGGCTGTCCTTGATGGCCGGGGCCAAGGGGGCCTTGCTGGGCTTGTCTGGCGCCGGTTGCCAGGCTCGAATAGCCGCCAGCAGGCCGCCAAGGGCGTTCTTGACCTCTGCCAGCAGCGGCGCTGAGTCGGCCCCGCCCTTTAGCCTGGCCTCGGCGTCCCTGGCCTTGTCGGCCAGGCCAGCGGCGCCGATATTGCCCAGCAGCCCCTTGAGGGTATGGAGGTGGCGAAGATCGGTTTGCGGGTCCTTGGGAGCGAGCATGACGTCGGCCTGCTCGGCAAAGCGGACCAGCACCCGCTTGTAGAGATTGGTGTCCTGCATCACCCGGCCCAGGCCGTCATTGATATCCAGCTCTGGGTGGCTGGGCCAGTCCCCTTCGGGGAATATCTGGGGCTGCTCCGGCCCCTGCCCTTCCACCCCCAGCCACCTGGCGATCACCTCGAACATCAGGGGCACGTCCAGGGGTTTGGCAATATGGTCGTTCATGCCGGCGGCCAGGCAACGCTCCTTGTCCCCCTCCATGACGTTGGCGGTCATGGCGATCACCGGCAGGTCCTGCCATTGAGGCTGTTGGCGCAGGCGACGGGTAGCCTCGAAGCCGTCCATGATTGGCATCTGGCAGTCCATCAGCACCAGATCCGCGCCCCGGCCGGCCAGTTTGTCCAGGGCGTCCTGGCCGTCTTTGGCCAGCAGCACCTGCACCCCGGCCTTGACCAAAAAGCTCTGGGCCACTTCCCGGTTAAGGTCATTGTCGTCCACCAACAGCACTTTCTTGCCGGCCAGGGCCGGGTAACGCAGGCCTTGGCCGTCCGGCGCCCGGCGCACCGGCAATCGCCCCGAGCTGGCCCCCAGGGCCTCGCAAACGGCGTCCAGCAGGGTCGAGGGGCTGACCGGTTTGAGCAGCACCTCGCGGATGCCGAGAGCCAAAGCCTCCTTGACCAGCTTGTCGTTGCTAAAAGCCGACACCATCAGCAGCGCCTTGGGCTGCTCGGGCAGCTGCTGCACCGCCTGGGCCAAGGCCAGGCCGTCCATACCCGGCATCTGCCAGTCCACCACCAGCAGCTCCGGCATGGCCTGGCGGCACATCTCCAGGGCCTGCTCGCCGCCAAGGGCGCTACGCACGCTAAAACCGTAGGCGCTCATCAATCCTTCTAACACCGTCAACTGGGTTTCGTTGTCGTCCACCACCAAGGCCTGGCAACCCTGCAAGGCCGCCACCTGCCGGTAACTGCCCTCTTCCCCTTCGGCCACCAGCGGCAGGGAAAAGGTGAAGAGGGAGCCGCGCCCCAATTCCGAGCGCACCTCGATGTCGCCCCCCATCAGCAAACAAAGCCGCTGACAGATGGCCAGCCCCAAACCGGTGCCGCCGAAACGGCGAGTAGTGGAACTGTCGGCCTGACTGAAGGCCTGGAACAGCTTGCCCACCTGTTCACCGGTCATGCCGATACCGGTGTCCCGTACCGAAAATTGCAGCCAGCCTGGCTGGTGCTGCTGGACACTCACCACCACTTCGCCTTTCTCGGTGAACTTGAGGGCGTTGGAGATAAGGTTCATCAGGATTTGGCTGAGGCGGTGCGGGTCCCCATGGAGGCGGCTGGGGCAGTCGGGCAGCAGGTTGAACACCAGCTCTACCTGTTTTTCCACCGCTTTGTCGGCAAAGATGTCCCGCAAATTGGTAAGGGTGTCTTCCAGGTGAAAGTCCACCTTTTCGATACTGAGCTTGCCCGCCTCTATCTTTGAAAAATCCAGGATGTCATTGAGGATACGCAGCAGGGTCTTGGAGGCCTGCTGTATCTTGCCAAGGTAGGGGCTGGCCCCGTCCTGCTCCTGGGCCAGTTGGGTAAAGCCGAGGATGGCGTTCATGGGGGTGCGGATCTCGTGGCTCATGTTGGCCAGGAAGTCGCTCTTGGCCCTGGAGGCCTCGTCGGCCGCCTCTTTGGCCTCCTGCACTGCCCGCTCCATGCCCCGGCGAGCGTCAAGGTCGGTGACCACCATGACGCTGCGGCCCTCGTCCAGGCTGCGCCAGGCCAGCTGCACCCAGCGCCCCTGGCCGGAGGCCCCTGCCAGGGCCCCTTCCCAGGTAAAGTCGCCACTGCTGTCCTGCATGCGCGCCAGTTGCCCCTGGATGTAACGCCTGTCTTCCACCCCGAAAAAACTGGTGATTAAGGCCCCTTTGAGCTGGCTGGTGGTCAACCCCAGCAGGTCGGCCAGGGCCGGGTTGCATTCGGTGACCTTGCCGTTCTTATCTATGCTGGCAAGGCCGGTGGGCACTTCCTTGAAGATGGCGGTAAGCAGCTGTTCGCGCCGCTCCAGGCGCTCCCGGGCCGACTGCTTGTCGGCGATGTCGAAAACGGCGCCGTCCCGGCCTTGGTATTGGCCGTTGCCGTCAAAGAGGGGGTCACCCCTTTCCGCCACCCAGCGCTGGCCCCCCAGGCGATGGCAAAGGCGGTATTCCACGGCGTAGGGACGCCTGGCGGCGATGGCCTGTGCCAGCTCCTCCTCTACCCTGGCCCTGTCGTCTGGATGAATACAGAGCTTGAAGGGACGGCTGCCCGTCATGAAATCCTCTGGGACATAGCCGGTCAGGGTCTGTACCTGGGGGTTGACGAAAATAACCCTGTCGTTGCCATCAAGCCTGAAGGCGATACCCGGTAAGTGATCGATAAACTCCCCCGCCAACACCCCTTTGTCGGACAACCCAGGTCCCCCCAACAGCCGGTTGAAGCAAACCCCCAGCTCCTTGAGTTCTGGGGCGCCGGCCGGGGTTACGGCACTGGCCGGCTGGCCGTCTTGCAAGGCCCGAAAGCCCCGCACCAGGGTGTACAGGGGGCGGGTGTGGTATTTGATAAGCAGCCACACCATCAGGCCGGCCAAGGCCAGGGTCACCACCAGGGCCGCCAGAAAACCGCTCAGGTCGCGCTTTTGCCTCGGATCTTGCCAGCGCAGGCTAAGGCCGCTGCTGCCTAGGGGGAGTAGCGGCAACTGAAGATCTTCCCCCTGGCTGTTAAGGGTCTGGCCATTGGCGTCCAGCAGCTGCACGGGGCCAACTTCTACCAGGGCCGCCAACTGGTCTATGGCCACATCTATGGTCAGTACCCCCAGTACCGATTCCTCGCGAAAAACCGGCACCGAGTAGGTGATCATCCAGACATTGCCGCCGCCGTCGTCAAAATAGGGGGCCGACCAGCGCGGCTGGTGCAGCCGTACCGGTTCGATAAACCATTGGGAGCCCAGGGTAAAGTCGTAGGCTTGGGCAAGATCGGTCAGCAGCACTTTGTTGCCGCTGCGATAGGCATAGGGGGCTTTGTTTTCTCCCGGGGGTTGGAATTCGGGCAAGAAGGCGATGGCCGAGCCGAACACCAGGGGGTGGGCGTCCACGTTCTGGCGCACCAGGCCGTCACGAAAGGTGGGGCTGCCCAGTCCGGCCAGTTCCAGGATTCGGGCGCTGTTGTCGGCGACGGCAGCGGCCTGGTCCAGCTGTTCGGTCAGGTGCTGGGCCAGCTGTTCTTCGGCACTGCTGTCGTCTTGGGGGCGACTTAACGCCGTCATCAGCACGGCGATGATCAACAGCACAGCCGAGAGCACCAGTATGGTGCCGCTCAGCAAGCGCGCCCTTAAAGAGAGGTTTCTCAATGCCATGTTCCCTGCCCCAGCTATACAGATTGAGGTTAGCAGGTGATTGATTTCATGGAGGGAATAGGCAAAAAAAAGCCGGCGCTAGGCCGGCTTTTTTTATCCGTTGGCGTCCGGTTGCTGCTCCGGGGCGGCGCTGATAAAAGCGTCCAGCGCCTCCAACCGCGCCACGACCGCCACCAGGGTCGGGTAGGGACCCAGATCCACCTCAAAACGCCGGGCGTTATAGACCTGGGGTACCAGGCAGCAGTCGGCCAGGGTCAGGGTGTCGCCGAAGCAATAGTGCCCCGCCGTTTTGGCCAGCTTGACCTCCAAGGCGGCAAAGCCGGTGGCCAGCCAGTGGCGGTACCAGGCGTCCTTCTTATCGTCGCTCAGCGCCATCTCCCCCTTGAGGTACTGCAAAACCCGCAGGTTGTTCAAGGGATGGATGTCGCAGGCGATGTCCTGGCAAAAGGCCCGCACCTGGGCCCGCAGGCCGGGTTCTGCCGGCAGAAGCTTGGGGCCGCCTTGGGTTTCTTCCAGGTACTCGAGGATGGCCAGGGACTGGCCCAGGGCCAGGTCCTTGTCTTCCAGGCAGGGTACCAGCTCGGCCGGGTTAAGGGCCTTGTACTGGGCACTGTGCTGCTGGCCGCCGTCCTTGACCAGGTGCACCGGCACCTGCTGGTAGTCGATGCCCTTGATGGCAAGGGCAATGCGCACCCGGTAGGCCGCCGACGAGCGCCAGTAGCCGTGCAGCTTCATCCCTTGACCACCTGCTGGTCGATGGCGCCAAAGAGGCTGTTGCCCTTGGCGTCCAGCATTTCAATCCGTACCCGGTCACCGAATTTCATAAAGGGCGTCTTGGGGGCGCCGTGCTCTATGGTTTCGAGCATCCGCACTTCGGCCAGGCAGGAAGAACCCTTGGACCTGTCGTAGTTGGAGATGGTGCCGGAACCTATGATGGCGCCGGCCCCCAGCGGCCGGGTCTTGGCGGCGTGAGCCACCAGGGTCGGGAAATTGAAGGTCATGTCGACGCCGCAGTCGGGCTGGCCGAACAGCTTGCCGTTGAGGTGGGTGATAAGGGGCAGATGCACCTTACCGTCCTGCCACTTGTCGGCCAGCTCGTCGGGGGTGATGGCCACAGGCGAGAAGGCGCTGGACGGCTTGGACTGGAAAAAGCCAAAGCCTTTGGCCAGCTCACCAGGGATAAGGCCCCGCAGTGACACGTCGTTGACCAGCATGAAGAGGCGAATTTCCTTTGCCGCCTGCTCGGCGCTGGCACCCATGGGCACATCACCGGTGATCACCGCCACTTCCGACTCAAAATCGATACCCCAGTCTTCGCTGCCCAGGGGCACGTCGTCACGGGGGCCGATAAAGCTGTCAGAGCCGCCCTGGTACATCAGCGGATCGGTCCAGAAGGTGTCGGGCATCTCGGCGCCACGGGCCTTGCGCACCAACTCCACATGGTTGACATAAGCCGAGCCGTCGGCCCACTGGTAGGCCCTTGGCAGCGGCGAGGCGCACTGGGTCTCGTCAAAGGCGATGATACCTTCGACCTGGCCGGCATTCAGGGCCTGGTAGATTTCCTGGAGCTTCGGCTCGGTTTGCTGCCACTGGTCCAGGGCCCCTTGCAGGGTCTGGGCTATGGCCGGCACCTTCACCGCCTTTTTAAGATCGGTGCTCACTACCACCAGGCAGCCGTCGCGGCTGCCGTCTTTCAATGTTGCTAGCTTCATCCTTACTCCGGGGTCTTCCAGCTGTTGACGTAGGCGCTGTTCTCGGTGGGCAGGGCCGCGTCCCCTACTTCCAGGGCGTCGCGGGTGTCCAGCATCACCGCCACTTCGTCGGTGAACTTCTTCTTGTACTCCAACCCGGCCTTAAAGGCCTTGGGATGGGGCCCATGGGTGAAGCCCGCCGGGTGGAAGGTCATCATGCCGCGCTCGATGTTGTCGCGGCTGAAGAAGTCTCCGGCGTGGTAGAAGAGCACTTCGTCGTAGTCGTCGTTATTGTGGTAGAAGGGCACCTTCAAGGCGCCGGGGTCGGACTCGATGGGCCTTGGTACAAAGGTGCAGACCACAAAGCGCGGCGCCACAAAGGTGGTGTGGGCGCTGGGCGGCAGGTGATAGCGGTGGCTCATCAGCGGCCGGATATCCCGCCAGTTCAGGCGCAGCACCGTCAGATCCCCGTGCCAACCCACGGCGTCCAGGGGGTTGAACGGATAGGTGATGACACTCACCTGGTTGTGGCGCTTGACCTCCACCTGCCAGCTGTCTTCGGTCTGCTGGGCGCGAAAGGCGTCATCCATGGCCGGGATGTCCAGCACCGCCGGGTCGAAGATGGCCTGGGGGCCCACCAGGCCCTTATCGGGCAGCTGGTAGGAACCGTTGGTGGCTTCGATCATCAGCAGGCTCATCTGGCCCTTGGGCTCCAGGCGCCACATGGTGCCCCTGGGGATCATCAGATAGTCGCCATCACGCAACGTCAGGTGGCCAAAGTCGCAGAAGAACTCGGCTTCCCCTTCGTGGACGAACAGCAGATCGTCGCCGTCGGCGTTACGGGCCAGGCGCTCCATCTTGCCGGCCGGGCGCCAGATGCGGTAACGGCAATGGGGGTTGTGCAGCACCAGATCGGCGTGCCAGGGGCTGTTGCCCTCCCCTTTGACGTTGTTCAAATCGAACAGCCGGGGGCGCAGGGGCCCTTCCCAGCTGACCCATCCGGTAGGCGCATGTCTGTGGTGCAGATGGGCGGTGGGGCCGAAAAAGCCCTCCTTACCCATCTCCCGCTCATAGAGGCCTTCTTGCGGCAGATCCGCATGGGCCTGGCGGGAATGGACGCCTTCCCGATGGGGAATGCTGGCCCATTTACGCATCGCTCAGCACTCCACGGCGGATTTGGTCTTCTTCGATGGACTCGAACAGGGCCTTGAAGTTGCCCTCGCCGAAACCTTCGTTGCCCTTGCGCTGGATGATCTCGAAGAACACCGGGCCGATCACGGTGTCGGTGAAGATCTGCAGCAGGATGCCGTCTTTTTCGGGGGCGCCGTCGATAAGGATGCTCAGCTCCTTCAGCTTGGCCAGATCTTCCCCATGACCCTGAACCCGCTCGTTGACCTTCTCGTAGTAGGTGTCGGGGGTGGACATGAACTTGGTGCCACGGGCCTTGAGATCCGCCACCGTTTTGTAGATGTCGTCGGTGGTCAGGGCGATGTGCTGGATGCCTTCGCCATTGTATTCGCGCAGGAATTCCTCAATCTGGGACTTGTCGTCGGAGGACTCGTTGATGGGAATACGGATCTTGCCGCAAGGGGCGGTCATGGCCTTGGACACCAGGCCGGTCAGCTTGCCTTCGATATCGAAGTAGCGAATTTCACGGAAGTTGCCGATGCGCTCATAGAAGTTGGCCCAGACCGCCATGTTGCCCTGATGGACGTTGTGGGTCAGGTGGTCCACTTCGAACAGGCCGGCGTTGTGGCGGGCCATGCGCTCTTTGAAATCGGGGTAGAACTGGAAGTCCACACCGTAGATGTCTTTTTCGCCGTACATATCCACGAAGAACAGCAAGGACTCGCCGATACCGTAGACAGCCGGGATGTTCAGCTCCATGGGGCCCACCGGGTTCTGGTAGGGCTTGGCGCCGTTGGCCACCGCATGTTCGAAGGCTTTTTGGGCGTCGCCGACCCGAAAGGCCATGGCGCACACCGAAGGGCCATGCTTCTTGGCAAACTCCAGGGCGTGGCTGTGGGGCTGGCCGTTGACGATGAAGTTGATGTCCCCCTGGCGGTACAGCCAGGCATCCTTATGCTTGTGCTTGGCCACTTCGGCAAAGCCAAGGGAGTTGAACAGGGCCTTGAGATCCTCGATGCCCTTGGCGTCGGCGGCGGTGTATTCGACAAACTCGAAGCCGTCTGTGCCAAGGGGGTTGTAGGTGGTATCGACTGACATGCTGCATTCCTCGTTGAGTTCAGGTCTTTGCCTTTTCTTTGGTATAACGCGCCGCTCAGCCTGGGGGAACACCCTGCTTTACGTGCGCGTCAACCAGCAATGCGTCAACTTAGAAATACAGCCGTCAAAACCCCTGGCAGAAGGCCCTGGCGGGCCTCTTGGGGTGGCAACTTTACGCTACAGGGGGGTTAAAAACGGTACTGCCAGGTCAACTCAAGAAAGTCTTCGTCTTTGGCATCCCCAAGGGCGGGCCCCGGGAAAGAGTGGCCGTAAATGGCGGTCAGCACATGGCCGCGCCGGGGCGTCCAGGTGACATTGGCGGCAAACTCGGTGCCCACGTAGCGCGAGCCAGGCGAATAAGCGGGGCGCAGCAGCTGGCCGGCGGGACCGTAGATGCCGTCACCCTTTTCAAGGCGCCAATAAAAATCGAGCTCTGTGGTCAGCACCAGGGCTGGGGTCAGGTTCAGCCCCAAATAGGGGTGCAGGTTGTAGAAGTTGCGCGGCCCCAAGAGCGCCATTTCCGAAAAGTAATTGCCTCGTGGGAACAGGGCGTTAAAAGAACCCAGCTTGTGGTCGTTGGGGTTTTTATCGCCGCTGGCAACGTTGGCAGAGAGGCCAAGCTCAGGGGCAAATGGCGCGCCAAAGCGATAGCGGGTATCGCTTGCCAGGCTCCAGGCACCAATGTCGCCGCCATCAAAGCGGCCAAACTGGTAGATAAACTCCCAGTTCCAAGACCAGGGGCCCTGGTCTCCAAAGAGCCGGGTGCCGAGGGTGTGGCGAAGCTCAACCCCTTGCCCCTGGGCATAGCGGGCATGCTCGTTACGATAGCCAAAGTAATAAAGGTCAAGGTTGCCGGATAGTGGCGCGCAGGTGGTGCCGTAAAAGCCCCAAAGCCCCTGGCTGTGGTCAACCCGGTCGTCAAAGCTGCCGGTTTTAAAGCGCCAGGGCCTTGCCACCAGGCCCTGCCAATGCCAGTTGCCGAGCTGCCCGTTCACTACGCCGGCGTCAAAGCGGCGCCGGACATTGGGCCCTTCGCGCACATCCAAGAGCCGGCCCGAGCCAAGGTTTAGTTCCTGGCGGCCAAGGGTCAGGCGATAATCCTTTGCCCCATATTGCACAAAGGTTTGCTGCACGCTCAGGCGGTTTTGGTCCGGTATTGACGGCCCGCCGGCCCTGCCGTCGGCAATGGCGCTGGTCACTTGGCCAAAGAGGCGCCAACGGGAGCCAAGGTGCCAATCGGCAAAGCCCACGTAGCGCTGCGTAAAAACGCCGTGCTCGTCCTGCGGCTCGCCGCCCCAAACCGGATCGTCAGTAAATTCATAGCGATAGCGCACCTCCCCGCCTAGGCTCAATAGGCTGTCGGCGGTGGGTCTGAGGCATTTAAAGGGGTATCCCTGGGGCTTATCGGCGCACCAGGCCGACCAATCTTCGTCTTGGCGCAGCTTTGTCAGCGCCGGTGTCGATAGGCTTTGGGCGGCCAATAGCAGGGATACCAGCAGCATCAGCGCCTGCCGGCCAGCGCCAAGGTGCCAGGGCCGGTCACCGTCAGCAGCACAAAACCGCCAATAATGGCCAGGTGCTCAAGGCTGGTGGTGAGGGCCATGGTGGGGTTGGGGGCGCCCACTGGCCAGTGCACCAGCAGGGTCGCTGCGGCGGTAAAGGCCATCAGCAGCAAGCTGCCAAAGCGGGTATAAAAGCCCAGCAATACACTCAAACCGCCGCCCAGCTGCACTCCGATGGTGGCGGCGGCAAACAAGGCCGGCATCGGCAGGCCAAAACCCACCACTTCCCGCTGGGCTTCGGCCCAGTCAAAGAGCTTGTCAAAACCGCTGAACAAAAATACCGCGCTCAGGCAGCAACGCACCAACAGCAACGAGAGGTTCATTGACCGGCCTCCACGGCCACGGCAGGCGCCTTGGCCAGCAGGGCATCGGTGCCGATAAAGCCCAGGGTCATGGCCACCACCAGCAGCGCCCCCATCAGTTTCGGCGGTGCCGGTGCCGGAATGTCAAACCAGCGGCAACCGGCGCCAATCAGCAGCCCCAGTACTATCCCCATCAAGGCGGTCATCGCGTACCTCCGGTTTGGCGCTGGCCGCTGGGGCCACCGCAGTTGTCGGCCTGGGTGGCCGGGCGGCAACGGTTTAACAGGCCGGTGAGGCTGTAACCCAAGGTCATGGCCAACACCAGCAAGGCGCCGATCAGCGCCTGGGGCGCCGGCAGCGGTATCCCCGCCAGCCGGCAGCCGGCGCCGATCAACAGCCCCAGCAATAAACCCAATAACGGTCGCATGGTTATCTCCTCTTAAAAGGCAAAACAGGAACAGCCAAAGGCCCCCCAGAAACCCTGGAAGTCGCTGACCGGTACGTCAGAGAAGCGCGCTTTGTTGTGGTCATGGCCGTGTACGGCGCAAGAGCCGCAGCACTGGTGCATGGTGGCCTGGATCTCGGCAAGATTGGGGCGCCAGTGGCCGGGCACCATGGCCACCGGCGACCAGTCGGGCAGCACCGGCAATACGGGAGGAGAAAGCGTGGTGAACTCATCACAGCCGTACACCACTTTGCCGCCCACCAGGGTCAGTACCGATTCAAGCCACTTGATTTCTTCCTCGTCGATACGGAAGTAATCGCTGGACAGGGCCACCATATCGGCCAGTTGCCCCACCTTGATTTGGCCTTTCTTGCCTTGCTCGGAGGAGAACCAGGCGCTGCCATGGGTAAAGAGCGCCAGGGCTTGTTCGCGGTCCAAGCCTTCGGGGTAGAGGTTGAGGCCACCCACGGTTTTGCCTGACACCAGCCAGTAAAGGGAGGTCCAGGGGTTGTAACTGGACACCCGGGTGGCGTCGGTACCGGCGCCTACCGGCACCCCTTCGGCCAGCATCCGTTTGATGGGCGGGGTTTGCTCGGCGGCTTTAGGGCCGTAGCGGTCAACAAAGTATTCCCCCTGGAAGGCCATGCGGTCTTGGATGGCAATGCCGCCGCCCAGCGCCCGAACCCGCTCGATGTTCTGAGGGCTGATGGTTTCGGCGTGGTCGAAGAACCAGGGCAAGCCGTCGAAGGGAATGTCGCGGTCGACCTTCTCGAACACATCCAGCATCCGCGAGATGGACTCGTCATAGGTGGCGTGCAGGCGAAACGGCCAGCGCTCGGCCACCAGGTGGCGCACCACGGGCTCAAGCTCTGCTTCCATGCTGGGGGCCAAGTCCGGCCGAGGCTCTAGGAAGTCTTCAAAGTCGGCGGCGGAGAACACCAGCATCTCGCCGGCGCCATTGTGGCGGAAGAAATCGCTGCCCTGCCCCGGTTTGACCTGTTTGGTCCAGCTTTGAAAATCTGCCAGCTCTTCCTTGGGCTTTTGGGTAAAGAGGTTGTAGGCGATACGGATAGTGAGCTGGTCAGCGTCGGCCAGCTCCTGGATCACCTGGTAGTCGTCCGGGTAGTTTTGGAAACCGCCGCCAGCGTCGATGGCGCTGGTCACCCCAAGGCGGTTTAGCTCGCGCATAAACTGGCGGGTGGAGTTGACCTGGTATTCCAGCGGCAGTTTGGGCCCCATGGCCAGGGTGGCGTAGAGGATCATGGCGTTGGGCCGGGCGATCAGCATGCCGGTGGGGTTACCGCTGGCATCGCGGACAATTTCACCGCCCGGCGGGTTGGGGGTGTTTTTGTCATAACCCACCACCTTAAGGGCGGCGCGGTTCAAGAGCGCCCTGTCATAAAGGTGCAGTACAAACACCGGAGTGTCCGGCGCGGCGCGGTTAAGCTCGTCAAGGGTGGGCATACGGCGCTCGGCGAACTGGAACTCGTTCCAGCCCCCCACCACCCGCACCCATTGGGGGGTCGGGGTACGGTCGGCCTGGGCTTTGAGCATGGCCAGGGCGTCGCTCAAAGACGGCACCCCCTCCCAGCGCAACTCCAGGTTGTAATTGAGGCCACCGCGAATAAGGTGCAGGTGCGAGTCGTTAAGGCCCGGAATGACGGTACGGCGGTTCAAGTCGATAACCTGGGTGTCGCGGCTGCAATAGGCCATGGCCTCGCTGTCGCTGCCCACCGTCAGGAAACGGCCGTCCTTGATGGCCACGGCACTGGCGTAGGGATTGCTCTTGTCGACGGTATGGATATGGCCATTTTTAAAAATGATATCGGCATGCATGGGTACGCTCCTTGTGGCTCAGGGTTTGTTAAGCCAAGGGGCCAGCAGCCGGGTAACCCTTGGCATCAGCAGGTAAACCACCGACAACACGATGCAAAGAGTGACCAGCAGGCCGCGGCCAAGATAACTGCCCAGCCAGGGAGACAGGGCAAATACCGGCTTGAGTAACTGCGGGAAGAGCAGGCTTAACGGCAAGATCACCAAAAAGGTCACCAGGGCCTGCTTCCAACGGGTCGGCGGGCGATGGCTTTGGGACGGCACAAACCAGAACTCATGGCCCTGGTGCTGCTCGCGGCTTTCCTGCTCGCTTAAAAAGGGGGCGATCTCGGTGATAAGGGCCTGGCGGGTGGCCGACGCCAGCCAGTCATCCAGGGCGTCGGCGCTGGCAAAACGCAGCACACTGACAAAAAGACTGGCGTCACGCATCACATCCACCCCCAGGTGGCCCGGGTAGCGACTGGCCGTTTCGGTGATACGGCGCAGCCAGCTTTCATAGCGCGCTTCATGGCCGGCTTTGACCCGGTGGCGGATCACCAGGGTGATGGCGTCGTTGGACATGGGGCTTACCTCGAGGCGCCTCCCGAAGGAGGCGCCTTTTACATCAGTGGCCTTCGGAGGCATTGAACATGGTCTTGGCGTAGATCAGGCCAAGGCCATAGGCGCCACCGTTGGCAATGGCGGTCTTGACGGTCTGGTCGTAGGTGCCGGTGCGGGCCCAGTCCCGTTGCAGCTCAAGCAGGTACTGCAAGGACGTCATGGGGCGGGCGCCCAGCTGTACCATGCGCTGGATGGCCATCTCATGGGCTTCGACAGACACGTCGCCACAGGCGTCGGCAATGAAGTAGACCTCAAAACCCTGGTCCAGGGCCGACAGGGCCGGGCCGACGATACAGACCGAGGTCCAGAGCCCTGCCAGCACTATCTTGGGCTTGCCTATGCTGTTGACCCGTTCGGCGATGCGTTCGTCTTCCCAGGTGTTCATGGTGGTGCGGTCGATGACGTTGCAGCCAGGGAACACCGCACTGATCTCCTCGAAGATAGGGCCGGAAAAGCTCTTCTCGGCAACGGTGGTGAGGATGGTGGAGACGTCAAATTCCTTGGCGGCCTTGGCCACCAGGGCGGCGTTGTTTCGCAGGGTTACCGCGTCAATGGACTTGGTGGCAAAGGCCATCTGGGATTGGTGGTCAATCATTACCAGGATGTGGTCGTTGGGGCTGAGCAGGGTTTTGCCGGGAGCGGCTTTGGCAATGGCCATGGTAGTTTCCTCGTTGTGTGATGGGGTAAAAACGCCCTGCCCGGCAGCCTCGCCGGACAGGCCAAAATTGTCAGTGCAAGTGGTGGCGCAGCTCTTCACCGGCCTGGCGCAGGGCGGCTTGCACCGTGCTGTTGCTGGCCAGGGGATTGAGCAGACCGTAGTCGTGGATCATGCCGTTGTAGCGGGTGGCGGTGACCGGCACCCCGGCGGCGTCCAGCTTGTGGGCATAGGCTTCCCCTTCGTCACGCAGCACGTCGCATTCGGCGGTTTGCACCAGCGCCGGCGGCAGGCCCTTGAGCTCGGCAAGGGAGGCGCGCAGGGGTGAGGCGTAGTATTGGGCGCGCTCCTTGGGATCGGTGGTGTAGGCGTCCCAGAACCACTTCATCATCGGCAGGGTCAGGAAGTGGCCCTGGGCAAACTGCTGGTAGGAGGGGGTGTCGAAACGGGCGTCGGTCACCGGCCACAGCAGCAACTGAAAGCCAATGGCCGGCTTGCCTTTGTCCTTGGCCATCAAGGACACCGCCGCCGCCATATTGCCGCCGACACTGTTGCCGGCCACCGCCAGGTGGCGCGGATCCAGGCCCCATTCCCGGCCATGCTGAGCCACCCACAAGGTGGCGTCATAGGCCTGGTTGATGGCGGTGGGATATTGGCTTTCCGGGGAAGGGGCATAGTCCACGTACACAGCGGCGGCGCCGGAATTCACCACCAGGTCGCGGATAAGCCTGGCGTGGGTGGGGTAGTCCCCCAGCACCCAGCCACCACCGTGGAAAAACATGAATACCGGCAAGGGCCCCTTGGCGGCGGCCGGTTTAACCAGCACCAGCTTCAGCGGCTTGCCGGCCACCGCTACGCTCTTGTGCTCCACCTCGATGCCGGACATGTCCACCGCCACCGATTGCTGGGCACCGGTCAGCACGGCACGGGCAGCGGTGGGGGACAGGGTTTCCAGTGGCTTGCCGCCACCGGCGGCCAGGGCATCGAGGAATTGGCGGGTATCCTTGTCTACCCAGGGTTCGCCCTGGCAGGCAAAGGTGGCAAGTAGCAGCGAGACGCTGGCCAGCAGGGATTGACGCGACATCGGGCTTTCTCCAATGAGGACTGGTGTTGGCCTTCATCATTGGTGCTGGCCGCCCCCGGCGCGAGTTAATCGGTGTTAATCGGCGTTAATGGAGCAGGCAACGAAATTAACAACTCAAGCATTTGTTTTTAAATGCGTTTTTGATAAGCCTTGGGAGGCAGCGAAAGGGAAAAAGGCACTTTGGCACAAGGCAGCCGAGGGGCATGGCCAGGCTGGCCAACAACGGCCGTTTCTTATTGGGCCTTGGTTTGGCGCAGGTGGCCGAGACAGCAAAGGTGGTGGACGTCGTCGCTGGCCTTGAGCTTGTCCAGGGCGTAGCTGCGGGTGGTGTCCAGGAGCCGGTATTTTTGCTCAGGGCCACTGCGGTCCACTTCCAACAAGGACTTGCTGACCAGTTGGGTTACCCGCTCCAACAGGGTAGCCCGGCAGGCATCGCCGCAGTTGAGTAGCTCCAGGGCCTGGTTGAGGGAAAAGGCCCCGTTGAAAATGGCCAGCAACCGAAAACAGCGCTGCTCACTGTCGCTCAGCAGGCCGTAGCTCCAATCGAGGGTCGCTTCCAGGGTCTGATGGCGTTTAAGGGCATGGCGCCGGCCCTGGCTTAACAGCCGCATGCCGTCGTCAAGCTGGGCGCAGATCCCGTCCAGCCCCAAGGCTTCCACATTGGCCGCCGCCAGTTCAATGGCAAGAGGGATACCGTCCAGGCGGCGGCAGATGGCGGCAACTGCCGCCACGTTGTCGTCATCCAGGCTGAACTGGGGCAAACGGGCCTGGGCCCTGGCCAGGAAGAGTTCAATGGCGGCGTAGCTGATGGCTTCGCTGGCATTGGGGCTATCGCAGGCCACCGGATAAGGCAGGGGACCCAAGTGCAGCACAGACTCCCCTTCGGCCCTTAGCGGCTCACGGCTGGTGGCCAGCACCCTCAGCCCCGGGGCCAATCGCAGCAGCCTCTCCACCAGGCTGGCGCAGGGCCCCACCAGGTGCTCACAGTTGTCCAGGACAAGGAGCAGTTGGCGCCCTTCAAAGTAGCCCGCCAGGCCATGGCCAGGGGCCAAGCCCAGGCCTTGGGCCAACACCTTGGCCACGGCATCATGATCGTCAATGGTGGCCAGATCCAGAAAATGGATGCCGTCGCCAAAGTCGCCCTTGAGCTGCTCGGCCACCCGCAGGGCTACCGTGGTTTTACCTATGCCGCCACAGCCCACCAGGGTCAGCAGGCGCCGCTCAAGGAGCAGGCGTTTGAGGGTGCCAAGGGCCTCATCCCGGCCCAGGGTGTGCCACAGCAGCGACGGCAACGGCAGCCTTGGGGCGCCGCTTACCGAGTCCTCTACCCTAACCTTGGCCACAAAGCGGTAGCCCTGCTGGGGCAAGGTGGCGATGATCCCCTCGCTGCGGTGGCTGTCCCCCAGGGCCTTCCTAAGGGCAGCGATATGGACCCGTACCGAGATCTCGTCCACCACTGTGGTGGGCCAAACCCTGGCCATCAGTTGCCCCTTGCTGACCAGGGCGCCGGGCTCTTGCAGCAGCGCCAGCAGGATATCCATGGCCTTGCCGCCCAGGTTGAGCGGCTCCCCTTCCTTCATCAGCAGACGCTGGTCTGGATAGAGCAGAAAAGGCCCGAAACGCAGAGCCTTGTTTGCAAGTGGGGGTAGTGTTTGCATCGTCATTTAACGCCGTCAGCTTCCAGGCCACCGATACCTCGGGCGGCAATCCCTGAGACCCAACAAACAGGTCACAAGTAATGATTACCGATCTCAGCTGACAAGCGACGGGCAAAACAGGACCATTACGGCCATGTTGAACCCATTAACGGCCAGTTAACCGAATTGGCGGCGATATTGGGCCGGGGTCAGCCCCAGCTTGTCGTTAAACTGCTGGCGCATCTGGCGGGTACTGGCAAAACCGCTTTGATAGGCGATGGTCTTCAAAGGCAAGGCACTGTTTTCCAATAGCTTCCTGGCAGAATCGACCCTGGCGGCCCGGACGAATTCCATGGGGGTCATTTTCACTTCCTGGGCAAAGCTGCGGGCAAAATGCCGTTGGCTCATGGCCGCCATGGCCGCCAGAGACTCCACCGAAAAGTCCTCATCGAGATGCTCAAGTACGTACCGCTGCACCTTGCCAATGACGGTTTCATCATCGGTTACCTCGGCGTGCAAGGGGCTGAACTGAACCTGCCCGCCTTGGCGGCGCATCACCACCAACAGCACCTTGGCAACCTGCACCGCCAGTTGCCGACCGTGATCGGCCTCGATAAGCGACAAGGCAAGATCGATACCGGCGGTAATGCCGCCGCAGCTGATCACTCCGCTCTTATCGTTGATGAAGATCTGGTTCTGCTCCACCTTGGCCTTGGGATAGGCCTGGGCCAGCTGCTCGGTGTAGTTCCAATGGGTGGTTACCCGGTGGCCGTCAAGCAAACCGGCCTCCCCCAACAAAAAGGCACCGGTACAGACCGACACCAGGCGCCCTACCCGCCCTTCCATATCCCGAAGCCAGGTACAAAGATTGGGATGGCTGCCGCTGTAGGCGCCGGGCCCGCCGACCACCAGCAACAGATCATAAGACTCGGCAGGCT